>CAXUOL010000358.1:0-4954 GCA_964252435.1 uncultured Nostoc sp. | reverse complement strand
CAGGCGATCGCACTCAGCGCCCACCCAGACCTGATTTGAAAGCGGCGGCGGCAAAGCTGGGTGTTACTGAACAACAGTTGATCGATGCATTAGGTGTTCCACCTCATCCTCCTGGCGATGGCGGAGCCTCTCCTCAAGAAAACCGTCCTAATCAACCAAAATAGCTGAATATTATCTAGGATTTACGCATTGACAAAAATTTGATTCTGTGGTACAATACAGCACTTCATTAATTCGTAGCGAATTACAGCAGTTTTTATATATTTGAACCACACCTATCATAGGGGCGCAAGGCCTTGCGCCCCTACCGCGTGGTCTATTGATCTGAAAAAGCTGTAAATTTGGCGATACCTTGCAATGCCAATGCATCCCAATACAATCTTAATGCGTCCCTCTGCAATGCCAATGCGTGCCCCTGCAATACCATTACATCCCGATACAATGTTAATGCATCTGCCGCATTTTTAATCCCCCTGCATTAAAAACGCTACGCTTTTACGCAAAATTGTACTAAGTCCTTACTTTCTATTAAGAGACTGTACTACATTGTTCTAACTGAGGGTTTCAGTTTCATCAACGACAAATAGTCTACCTGCTTGACGAATAGCTTCGGGTTTGTGAGTTTGCAGGAACCTTAACACTCCAATGCCCAAAAATAGCCAAATTAAGACGACAATTGGTGCTAAGTGAAGCGGTGCTGGTGCAGGGGGATAAAGAGTGCCAACTAAAACACCACTAATCGCGATTATCGAGAGCCAAGGTAGCAGAACATAACGCAACCAACCAAAGCGAATCGTAGAGTTTCCCTCCAACCGAGCGCGGTGTTTTGTCGAGAAATATCGAAAACACGCCAAACTAGTCAATCCATAGATTGCTAGGGCAGCGAGCGTTAAAACTGTTCCCAGAAAGGCAAACGCCTGAATCGGTGTCCACAGCATTCCCAACCCCAGCCCTACAAACGCAGAACTGCCACTCAATCCGAAAATGGCATTTGTCGGTGTGTGATAGGTAGGATGAATGTGCGCCAACCAATGGGGAAACAGTTCTTCTCGACTGATGGCATAGACAATCCGAGCAGCACCATTGAGAAAGGCAACGGCACAGGCATATCCAGCCATAATTCCGGCAAAATCAATCAATAAGGCAAACCCATTGCCCCAAACGTGACGCGCAATCGTATCGAAGGGGGCAGCATCTTGAGTAAAGGCTGTCATGTTATGAATGCCATATCCCACCGTTGCCACATACGACATCAGCACATAGAACATACCGACTAAGACTAGGGTGATCGTCGTCGCTTTTGGAATTGACTGGCGGGGGTTTTGAATTTCTTCACCCAAAGTGGTTGCGGATTCAAACCCGACGAAACTGAGGATGGACAAAATGACACCGGCAACCAGGTTGCTCTGCTGTGGTAATTCTGTCAGCGTGAAGGGTACGAGCGTCAGTTGTCCGGTTTTGCCAGCTTGTATGAACACGATGAGCGCCAGCAATAGACAAACGCCGAGTTCAAACATCAATAGCGTCAGATCCAATTGCAGCGAGAAGCGAATGCCGCGATAACACACTGCCCCGACGATCAAAGCGAACAAGCAATACCATAATGTCCAGTTTAGGTGTACGCCAAACCAGTGCAGCAACAAATCTTGAAAATTCGCACTCATTACTAGAAAGACAAAGGCAATAGCTACACCAAAGGAAATTAAACTCAACCAGCCAGCGAGAAAGCCCCAGCGCACTCCTAATCCTTGAGTCACAAAGGTATACAACGAGCCACTTGTGGGGAACTCGGCTGCAAGTGTGCTGATTTGATCGGCAACCAGCAGAGCCACCCCAAAACCAATGATGTAGCACAACGGCATCGCTGCACCGACGAGTCCCGCTTGGGGAATGGTATTAAAAAAGATGGCTCCCACCGGAGACATCGCAGCGACTGCCATGACGACTGCATGGCGCAATTCCAGCGTATTGCGTTGCAGCTTCGGGGATTCGTTTGAAGAATTTGTTGCAGGTGTCATATCCAAGGGTGGTTTATTTGCTGATAGTGCTTATCATCCATGAATGGAAAAATGAGCGCAACTTATTCTCCGAATCCTGTGAGTAGACGACACCTATCTCAAATACGCATTATTTTATCACTCTGTGAATGCATAAGTCTTAATATAGTGTGAGATTATTTGATTTTTTCTTTCACCAGAACTACTACAATTACTATTGATGCTAGATAATGGGAAGACTTTGACATTTTCTTGCCAATCTAGCCCCGGAAACAATAACTAAGACTTATGCGAACTCACTATTGCGGCGAACTCCGAAAAGAACATATTGGAGAAACTGTTACCTTTTACGGATGGATAGACCGTCGCCGCGATCATGGTGGTGTGATATTTTTAGATTTACGCGATCGCTCTGGAACTGTCCAAATCGTCAGCGATCCGCAACGCACCCCAGATTCTTACGAATATGCGAACGCCCTGCGAAATGAATATGTTGTCAAAATTACTGGTAGGGTAACACAACGTCCCGAAGAATCGTTGAATACCCGCATCCCCACAGGCGAGGTGGAAATTTACGCCGATAAAATTGAACTACTCAATGCTGTTCGCAAACAGTTACCTTTCCAAGTTTCTGTAGCTGATACCGAAACAGTGCGGGAAGACTTGCGGCTGAAATATCGTTATTTGGATTTGCGACGCCAACGCATGGCGCAAAATTTGCAACTGCGTCATCAAATTGTCAAAGCCATGCGTCGTTATCTAGAAGATTTGGAAGGTTTTATCGAAGTCGAAACCCCAATCCTTACCCGTTCTACCCCAGAAGGGGCGCGGGATTACGTTCTACCTAGTCGCGTCAATCCTGGTGAGTGGTATGCTTTGCCGCAATCACCCCAGCTATTTAAACAATTGCTGATGGTATCCGGCTTAGATAGATATTATCAGATTGCCCGTTGCTTTCGTGACGAAGACTTACGCGCCGACAGACAACCAGAATTCACGCAGTTGGACATGGAAATGAGCTTCATGTCCCAAGAAGAAATTATCGAACTAAATGAGAATTTAGTTTGCCATATCTACAAAACAGTTAAAGGCATTGAGTTACAGCGCCCTTTCCCCCGTCTCACTTATGCTGAGGGGATGGAACGCTATGGTAGTGATAAACCAGATACACGCTATGGTTTGGAATTAGTTGATATCTCAGATATCGTCAAAGACTCTAGTTTCAAAGTCTTTCGGGACACTGTTACCAATGGTGGTATCGTCAAAATCCTCCCCATTCCCAACGGTAACGATGTAATTTCTAATGTCCGCATTAAACCAGGTGGCGATTTATTTAAAGAAGCCAGCGAAGCCGGTGCTAAAG
The DNA here is from genome assembly GCA_964252435.1 of uncultured Nostoc sp. Taxonomy (GTDB): domain Bacteria; phylum Cyanobacteriota; class Cyanobacteriia; order Cyanobacteriales; family Nostocaceae; genus Nostoc. The sequence goes on along the minus strand of CAXUOL010000358.1, from coordinate 1,594 downwards.
GTTTAGCTTTTATCCGCGTCAGGGATGATGGCGAAATTGACACCATTGGGGCGATAAAAGACAACCTAAGCGTTGAACAAAAACAAGAAATTTTGCGCCGTACAGGTGCGAAAGCTGGACATTTGTTGTTGTTTGGGGCTGGTGATGCTGCTACAGTTAATAAAACATTAGATAGATTACGGCAAGCGATCGCTAGAGAATTTAGCTTAATCGATCCAGAAAAAATCAACTTGCTGTGGATTACAGACTTCCCGATGTTTGAGTGGAATGCTGACGAAAAACGCCTAGAAGCACTGCATCACCCATTTACAGCACCACATCCTGATGATTTGAGCGACTTAAAGACAGCACGCGCCCAAGCTTACGACTTGGTACTCAACGGCGTAGAAGTTGGCGGCGGAAGTCTACGGATTTATCAGCGAGAAATTCAACAGCAAGTGTTTGAAGCCATCGGTTTATCTCCTGAAGAAGCACAAAATAAATTTGGCTTTCTCTTAGAAGCATTTGAATATGGTACACCGCCGCATGGTGGCATCGCCTACGGTTTAGATCGTTTGGTAATGTTGCTAGCTGGAGAAGAATCCATTCGGGATGTCATTGCTTTTCCAAAGACACAACAAGCACGTTGTTTGTTAACAGATGCGCCTTCGAGTGTAGATGCTAAACAGTTGAAAGAATTACATGTTGCTTCGACTTATAAGGAAAATGCCGAAAACCCTTGAGAAATAGCAACGCAGTTGCGTTTTTTGTACTTTAGGCTGCGTGTTGAAGGCTAAAAAAGGCGTTTACGTATAAGTCAATATATTAGTACGATTGAACTCAACAGGAACGGTGATTAACCTGTATAAAAACCCAACTGCCTAACGGCAATCTGCACCTTCTCCCAAAGGGAGAGGCTACGCCAAGACAATTGAAGATATGGCGTTCTATTCCATAGTTTTAGTTCCTTCCCAGGAATAGGTAAAATCTTCTCTACGAGACGCTTCGCGAACATGGGGACTAGACAATCAGAATTTACAGCAGTTTTCATGTATTTGAACCACACCTGTCGTAGGGGCGCAAGGCATTGCGCCCCTACCGCGTGTGTCTATTTACCTGAAAATAGCTGTAAATCAAACAAATTTTGGAAGCTCCAACTACCGAGGGGCACTCGGAAAGTTAAAGCTTCTCTTCTCCTGTCGGAGACGCTGCGCGAACGAGACGCTGCGCGAAGGGGAGAGAACCACCTCTGGGCTAGATACCGCAAGGGGTCTAATCTAAGTGGACTCGTTGAACCAAGAATCCCTGTGGCTTTAGCCCAGGGAGTGTCAAAAACCAAAGTCTTAGTACACGTCACCATTAATAAGGGTTGAAAATACTAACTCTTTGTTGGGTTGAGCTTAAGCGTTACCCAACAAACGCAAGAATGTTGGGTTACCCTTCCCTTCGGGACGCTTCGTGAACGAGGATCTTGCTACGTTCCTCAACCCAACCTACTGGCGTGGCAAGCTTAAAATAGTGCATTAGACGTAGGTTGGGTGGAGCGAAGCGCAACCCAACATATAGGGCTAGTATTTGATTTCTGAAAAATCTCCGTACATCTGAAGAGACAGAA
>CAXUOL010000357.1:0-6974 GCA_964252435.1 uncultured Nostoc sp. | reverse complement strand
ACGTATTGTCAGTGGTTATCGGGATTTAGAGACAGTTTTTTTAAGTGAGGATATTCCTTAATATTGCATTTGATGTAAGCGATCGCTATCTCTAGCCAGTATGTCAGGAAATAATCACAAAGTAATTATTTTTGATACCACCATGCGTGATGGAGAATTGACGCCTGGTGTAAAAATGAATTTAGAACAAAAAATTACTATTTCCAAATTGCTTGAAGAAATGGGAGTAGATATTATTGAAGTTGCTTATCCAGGAAGTTCTCAAAAAGATTTTGATGAAGTCTTTAATATTTCTAAAATAATTAAAAATTCTACTGTTTGTGGGCTAGCTAGTTCTAATTCAAATGAAATAATCACTCTTGCTGAAGCAATTAAACCAGCGATCAGAGCTAGAATTCACACTTATACTCCGGTAAATCTGAAAAATCAGTCTAAATTAAGCAAAGAAGAAGTATTAATAACAATCAAAGAGAGTGTTTCTCTGGCACGCAATTACTGTGATGATGTAGAATGGAGCGCTTTTGATGCTCCTAGAAGTGAGCCAGATTTTTTGTGTAAATCTATTGAAACTGCAATCAAGAGTGGTGCAACTACTGTTAGTATTCCTGATAGCTTAGGTTTAGCATCACCAGAAGAGTTTTCGCAACTTCTACAAATGATTTTTAATCGAGTCGCAAATATCGATCGAGTTGTCGTTTCAGTACACTGTCATAATGATTTGGGTATGGCGGTAGATAATTCACTCATTGCTTTAAGTTGTGGCGTCAGGCAAATTGAATGTGCAATTAATGGTTTGGGTGCGAGGAAAGGTAACGCAGATTTCAGTGAAGTTGTGATAGAGGTTTTAAAACAGGGGAATTATCAACTTGAGATTAACACTTCGCTAATGAGTAAAGCGGCAGAGTTAATTTTTCAAATCACTGGGATTGGAAAGGCAAAATAGCTAATATAAGTAAATAGAGACTTGCAAAAGTGTGAGAATTGATGAAAAAATTGATCCGCGAGAGTCGAATCAGGTATTCTCATTTTGCAAGAGACGCACGAGGAAATTAGTGAAAGTTTTAGTTGTTGGTAATGGGGGGCGCGAACACGCTCTAGCATGGAAACTGTTGCAATCTAAGCAAATTGAGCAAGTTATCTGTGTACCAGGGAATGGGGGCACGGCAAGTATGGAACGTTGCCAGAACTTGCCCTTAGCAGTAGATGATTTTGAGGGAATGAGCCGATATGCTCTAGAACATGGCATAACTCTGGTAATAGTTGGGCCAGAAGTTCCCCTATCTAAGGGAATCACAGATTGCCTCCAAAACAAAGGATTGATGGTATTTGGCCCAGTCAGAGCCGGAGCGCAAATTGAGGCGAGTAAAGCTTGGGCAAAAGCCCTAATGCAAGAAGCAGGAATTCCGACGGCACGAGCTGCGGTATTTACGGAAGCTGCGGCAGCAAAATCTTACGTCAAATCTCAAGGAGCGCCAATTGTTGTTAAAGCTGATGGCTTGGCGGCTGGTAAGGGTGTAACGGTAGCTGAAACAGTTGCACAGGCAGAAAGTGCCATTGATGCAATTTTTCAAGGACAATTTGGCAGTGCTAGTAAATTTGTCGTCATTGAAGAATGTTTGATTGGGCAAGAGGTGTCAGTTTTAGCATTGACCGATGGGTTAACAATTAGACCCTTGTTGCCAGCGCAAGATCATAAGCGAATTGGTGACGGCGATACAGGGGAAAATACTGGCGGTATGGGAGCATACAGCCCAGCACCTATCGCTACACCAGAGTTAATGGCACGCATTCAAACAGAAGTACTAGAAAAAGCGATCGCCACCTTACGAGCGAAAGGCATTGATTACCGAGGCGTGCTGTATGCTGGGTTAATGATTGCACCCGATGGCGACTTGAAGGTTTTGGAATTTAACTGTCGCTTTGGCGATCCCGAAACCCAGGTGATTTTGCCACTGTTAGAAACACCCCTAGAAGAGTTGATTCTAGCCTGTGTACAGCAGCGCTTAAGTGAATTGCCGCCCATTGCTTGGAAAGGGGGAGCATCTGCGACTGTCGTTGCCGCTTCCGGTGGTTATCCAGGAGAATATGAGAAAGGCCAGGTAATTACTGGCATTGGGGAGGCAGAGGCAACAGGAGCAACTGTATTTCATGCAGGTACAAAGTTGAACCAGCAACAAGAAATAGTTACAGATGGGGGTCGAGTGTTAAATGTGACGGGAATTGGAGAAAATTTTGAGCAAGCGATCGCCCAAGCCTACGCAGGGATCAAATATATTCAGTTTGAAGGGATATATTACCGGAGAGATATTGGGCATAGAGTGTTCAGCGTGAAGCAGAGGGAAACCCCATAAGCGTGATAGCATGATGTTTGTAGAAGTTGTGCGGGTGATTCTTGCGTTATGAAACTCTGTTATGTGCCAATAGACTAAAAATGGGGTACACCGCATAGAAAATCCCGCAAACTTAACAGGTATAGGGTTAGCTAATAATGCCTAGATTGAACTATGTTTAGACATCGTAAACGTCAATGATAATGCTTATACAACAAGCTACTCATCAAATATTATACTAAGATGATAAGGCGTTAGGTCAAATATCCCAAAGCAATACTGTTAAAGGCAAAATATGCCAGGAAAAGAAATCCCTGATAGTGCTATTGAGTTGGTTGCCAAACACATCAACACAAGAAGCAACAAAAGTTATGGTATTCCTGTGATTGGGCACGAGGAGAATATAGAAACTCCTCAAATATTTGAAATCATTCCATTCGATAAAATTGATGACAGTGACAGAAGATTTTATGCGATAGATGGCAGTTATAACAGTGAGCAATTCTACAACGGCCTATGCATCGCTATTTATGCTGCTGGTTACATCTGCTTTCACAAGGGTAAGCAGATTAGGATGAACTCATTAGACGATCCAGTAATACTTGGACAGGCATATTATCCACATAATATTCTTATTACACATCCAGGTCACTTGAATGATATTTACGATGAGCTTCTAAGTTTAGAGCCAATAAAATGTCTATTCAAGTTTCTAGAAGATACACCAGATAAAGTTTTTGCGTACCAAAGAGAACAAATTTGTGCAAATCTATCAACACTACTGGGATTTTGTCAGGAAGTTTTGGAGATTGCGCTTATTCTTGAAATCATTGAACGTCCAGAAACAAAGGCTGGAGATTTTATTTTACGAGATGGTACGTTGCGCCCTCTACAAATGAAACAGTCTTACTTAGTGAAGTTAGGAGACTATGCTCATCATAAGGGAGTTAAGGTAGTTGCTGTTACTAAACAATCTTTTACCAAGATGGAACTAGCTTATACATTTAAACAGATTGATAATTATCTTCAGGATCAACTTAAGTATGAGTATCCTTTTGTAGAAACAGATCCAAAGCGCAAGAAACTTTGTTGCTGGTTTGAAATTCCTGATGTAGTTCTCAAGGCAGCATATCAGGGAGATATGTTTATCAAAAAATCGATTCGCGGAGGAAGAGGATTTGGGTTGTTTATGGCAGCTCGGTTAGATTATGTGGAAAAGCTACAAAACTACGATTGGCTTATACTGGATGTCAATATCTTTGATGCTATTCCAGAAATTGGATCAAACACCTTGGAAAGAGATAGAGCAGAACTAGCTTTAATATTTAAAGAGCTAACTCGACTCACTCAGGAACATTACATTCTTGGATATCCTTATCCACTATGTGAAGTTCACAATTTTATCTCTCTAAAAAAGAACTTTAAAGAAGAAATAATTGCTCGTTTGAAGTACTCTCTTTATAGAGATCAGAGAATGGATAATGTTGATATTGAAAATCTTTTTTTAGATATGCATGACAGATTCTAAGAGGACTTTTTATGTCGAAAGCTAACAAAGCAGATTTTGGTGTTCTATATGGTCAAAAAACAACTGAGGATGCACTATTAATCTATTCTTCCTATGAAGATGCTAAAGCTAGTCCACAAACTGGTGATTTTATTGTTTTGACTCCCAAAGATGAGGGTAATACAAAATATCTTGCAAGAGTTGAGGCTGAAATCTACGACGAAGACCCTATTTTCAAGTCACAAGATAAAACTTTAATTGCTGTACATTATGCTCGAATTGCAGAAAGAGAGCTTTCTGAACGAGATAAGCAAAAGATGTTCAGCTATACATATAAGGTTCGTATTTTAGGCACATTTACAGACAGTGGCTCTACAATCGCTTTCACAACTGCTGTGAGGAAACTACCAATTGTTTCTTACATTGCAAGACATTTGAACAAGCGCGAGATAGACTCAATCCTCAATAAAACGAATGAAAATGGCGTTGAAATTGGCTATCTTTGTGTAGGAGAAACGGTCTTTAAAGATAAGAGGCCAATTCTCTTTAGGATTGATAAATTGCGTAACAAACGCACGATGGTGTTTGCTCAATCTGGTTTCGGAAAAACCAATCTTGTTAAAGTACTTCTCTACCATATGACTCGTGACACTTCATATGGAAAGTTAATTTTCGATTTGAATGGTGAATATTTTTTACGTGGCACGGCTACATACGGATTGGGAGATATCAATGAAAGCTCAATTCGGGATAATGTTGTCGTGTATTCTGACAAGAAACTACCCGAAATTTATACAAAACAAAATCGATTCATTTTCGGCGGTAAAGTTGCACTCAATATGCATAAGCACTTAGCGGTAGGTGACATATTAAATTTTGGGGCTGGTTTTTCTGAAGTTATGAAATCTTTTCTTCTATATCTTGATGAAGACGGTATATCTAACTTCATTGAAAATATCGATGATTACGTTGAAACTCCAAGCAATCTTTATCGAGACTTTTCTGATTTCTTTGGTGAACAGAAGAAAGATACAAAGGGCAATATTAAGGAGGATGTCTCTGCCAGAAAAACAATTATGGCAATTCGGAAGAGAATTCGCCATCTAATTGATGAAGGTAATCTACATTCTAGGGTATCAAATCTTATAGAAAATGTATTCAAATATTTGAAGCAAGGAAAAACTGTCATCATCGATTTATCCCTGAAAGACAATATGGATGCCAGTATTATTTCAACTATTCTGGTTCGTAAACTGTTTGAGAGCAACAAAGAGAAATTTACTTCAGATGAGCCAGAAGAAGTTGTTAATACTGTTGTCTTTGTAGAAGAAGCCCAAAATGTTTTATCTCAGGAATTTGTTAAATCCAATGCAAATCCATTTGTCAGAGTGGCAAAGGAAGGACGTAAATTTGGATTAGGATTAGTTGCTGTAACACAACGCCCCTCCGCGATTTCTGATGAAATTAGAACCCAAGCAGAAAATTTCTTTGCTTTGCATATGGGTAATTCTGATGACATTAAAGCACTTGTAAAGTCCAACATCAACTATGATGGAGTGATATCAAACTTTATTCAGCGCGAGACGATCGCAGGTAATCTATATATGGTTTCATCCGATCAAGCTTTTGCGCTTCCTGTGCGCGTCACTGAGTTTGAAAATCTTGTAGCAGGAAGGGTTTATTCAGAGGCTAAATTCAAAGATTAATTTGGGCTAGAAGTGCAATCTTACGAATTTTTAGATAAAAAACATAATGGAAGAAAAGCACAAACTAGCTCTGAAACGAAAAATTATTAGTAATCTAAAAGATTATGGAGTTATATGGCACGAAAAAACACATAAAGTTCTTGTAGAAGACTTCAGAGAAGTTCAGCGAAAATTAGCTGAACAAACGAATTCAAAAGGACAAGAATATAAAAGTAAGGTTCAGAAATATCTTGCACAACCTTCAGATATTAATATATCTAGAGTTAATCCTTATCTTGTTATGGTTGAATCCAAAGCCGAGCATCAACGACTTTGGGCATATGCTACCTCCTATTGGTCAGTACCTGTTACAGTCGGTTATGGAAGACGCATTCGATACTTTGTCTTCGATCATCAAAATGATAAGTTGATAGGGATAGTTGGTCTTTGTGATCCCGTTATTGGTTTGGGTGTTAGAGATGACCAATCTATCGGGTGGACAAAAGAGCAAAAGATGCAGCGCTTATATAACTGCATGACTGCATATATTCTAGGAGCAATACCGCCATATAATAAGGTACTTGGCTCTAAGCTGATTGCCCTTACTTTAATGTTTCCAAAAATTCGTAAGGATTTTTATCAAAAATATAAAGATAGTCCTTCTGTTATTACTGGAGAAAATAAAAAGCCTTATCTTGTTTATATCGATACACTAGGAGCATTTGGTAAATCAGCAATTTACAATCGCCTAGCGAACTGGGATTTTATAGATTATACGAAAGGGCAAAGCCATCTTCACATAACAGCGAATGGTAGTTGGGAACTAATTAGGCAAGTTGTACCAGACGATGTTTTTAATAGTTATAAATTTGGCGAGGGACCAAATTGGAAAATGCGTATCTTGAAAAGAGGTTTACGTGAACTTGGCTTGTCAGAAGATATGCTTAGTATTGGTTGGCAAAGAGGATATTATCGTTGCATCCTGGCTGAAAATTGGCAGGACTATCTGCTGGGAAATACAAATCAGGTGGTATGGAAAGATTTTACTCAAATAGAGTTAGTCAGCTACTGGCATGAAAAATGGATCACTCCTAGACTGGATACTTTGCAAACTAATTTGGAGCTAGAAGTTGGTTTGTAAATTTTTTAAAGCTTATGCGTTAAGATACCTTCAATTCCTTGCAAAGTTAATTTAATGTTCAAGGTATCCAATCCAAATGCAGCCTTATGGCGGCTTGAAGGCTGGCGGTAATTTTCATGAGGACGCGAGGCTGATTTATACTTAAGCTATGCCCAAGTTGGACATTATCCATAATACAGTAAAAAACGCACTCATCAAGGACGGCTGGGCGATTACAGACGACCCCTACGTAATTCAGTATCGAAGAACAACCTTATACGCTGATCTCGGTGCTGAACGCCCCATTGCGGCTGAACGAGATGGGCAAAAAC
>CAXUOL010000356.1:0-6998 GCA_964252435.1 uncultured Nostoc sp. | reverse complement strand
GTAAGCATTTTTAGTAAAGATGAACCTACAAGGCAAAATAAAGAGTAACTAATCCTTGATAATTCATCCTTAAAGAAATGGCAATCGAATTTACTAAGTATCATGGTCTAGGCAACGACTTTATTCTGATTGACAATCGCTCGTCATCTGTGCCTGTAGTGACTCCAGAGCAAGCCATCAAGTTGTGCGATCGCCATTTTGGTATCGGTGCTGATGGTGTAATTTTTGCCCTACCTGGAGAAAATGGCACTGATTACACCATGCGGATTTTTAATTCCGATGGTTCAGAACCAGAAATGTGTGGCAATGGCATTCGCTGTTTAGCTGGCTTTTTGGCAGATTTAGAAGGCGAATCCCGCAATCAAGACTCATATCGCATTCATACTTTGGGTGGTGTAATGACTCCCCAACTCTTATCTGATGCTCAAGTTAAAGTAGACATGGGTTTACCCAGGTTACTCGCTAGTGAAATTCCTACCACCCTTGCACCCGCTCAAGAAAAAGTAATTTCTCAGCCGTTGGAGGTGGCGGGCAAAACTTGGGATGTCACCTGTGTAAATATGGGAAATCCCCACTGCATTACTTTTGTAGAAGATGTCGCAGCAATTGAGCTAGAAACTATCGGCCCGAAATTTGAGCATCACCCAGTTTTTCCTCAACGCATAAATACCGAATTTATTCAAGTGGTATGTCGTGACTATTTGAAAATGCGAGTATGGGAACGAGGTGCTGGGATTACATTAGCTTGCGGGACTGGTGCTTGTGCTTCCTTGGTAGCTGGAGTATTGACTGGAAAATGCGATCGCACCGCGACTGTAGAATTACCAGGTGGCCCTTTGCAAATTGAATGGTCAGAAGTAGACCAACGGGTTTATATGACAGGCCCGGCTGAACGAGTATTTACTGGGAAACTGTAATTGACCCTACCAATTTTAGATTTTAGATTTTAAATTTTGGATTTCAGGAAATGGCACTAAGATAAGCCCAAAGTCTTGTGTCACCTCACCTCTTTCCCAGCCTCTAGGCTGGGAATGTATGACCAGAGGCTCTGCCTCTCATCAAGAAAGAGGAGGCGGAGCCTCCCAGGATGGGTTCCCAGTCCAGAGGCTAGGAACCAGTTAGGGCAAGGGCTATGTCTTAACTTAGTGCCATTCGATTTAAGGGAAAGTTCCAAATCCTGTGATTGTTAGTCGAAACAATGCCATTGCAACTCTAAAAGATTTGTATGTACACCGTAGCCCCGCCTGCGGGGTGGGGTTCTTCGGGTTTAATAAGTAATCAAGCGGACATGATATAACTGTAACCCCCGCTTATATAACTCTTCAAAGAGTTTTTGTGAAATGTATCCTCTGTCACCAAAAAGTTGAGCCAGTGCGTTCGGTCGCCAGACTTGAAGCAACTGGTGTTACCAATTAAGTATGCAGGTCATATCTGGAACAGGCTGACGGTCATCGACATTTGCAGGAGTAAGTTGAAATGCAAGCAATTCTCCCTGGTCGATTGTTTTGGGATAGTTGTACGCAATTGAGTGTCTGTGCCCTGCTGGGTGTAGTTATCAGGCTGTTGAACAACATCAGCAAGCAGGACACTATCAAAATATGAGTAACTTTAGCTACCATGACACGAGAAATGCTCTCCATCGAAAAGCAGCCGGAGTTCCTATCAAAATATGAGTAACTTTAGCTACCATGACACTGTATAGGGTTGTGTCTGAAAGTGTAGGGTGCGGCAGATGAATTAGCACTCAAAACTATTTGTCCTTTGGCGTTTAGCGTCGCACTTGTGGCTTCAACAATGCGTTTGGGAGTGGAGGTAGTTGTACTGCTAACAGATGGTAAGGAACGATTGTTGTGAGTAGGTTTAACAGACACCCAATCGATTTGAGGCGCATCAGGAGTGAGAATGTCTTGGGGATTGGGTGGTAAACCGCCGCGTCCTGTTGACACAAAGGAACTTTGGCTTTGGCGACTTCCAGGTGTGCAGGCATTGGAAATTAGCCTAGAAGCATCAACTAGATTAATTGGGAGTTCGACTAAGCCGTTACTGGGGTCTACATCAGGTCGAGTAATTTCTATATTCCCGCTTAAATCAGGCGTTGCTCCTTTGGCGGTAATATCACTATTTGGAGAAGGTTCTCTTCGAGACTGGATGCCAAAGATACCAGCAGCATTCCTGATGGTAATATTCCCGCCACGGGAGTTAGCTGAATCTGCTCTAATGTCGCTATCTTCCTGGGGAACGGCGATGATGAAGCCATTTTTAGCATCAATGGTAATATCGCCGCCACGGATATCATTACCACTGGCGTTAGTGGTTATACTGCTACCTCGACGCAATAATATTAGAGGCGAGTTGATAACGATATCTCCACCTCCTCCAGTAGTATCGGCGTTAATTTTAGCATGGTTGGTAAGCTCAATGGAGTTAGCATCTACAGTTAAGTTGCCAGCTCTGCCACTCCCAGAATTTGCGCTCCTAACTGTAACTTGTGCCCCATCCCGTGCTACTAACTTTCCTGTACTCAAAGTTAAGTCTCCGCCATTGCCAGCGCCTGTAGTGTCAGCGGATATAATAGAGCCATCGCCAGTAATAGTAATAGATTCAGGGGCAGTTATTATTAAGGTTCCACCAGTACCGCTACTACTTGTAGATGCTGATATCTGCGCGTCATTTTGGAAATTCACTTTTAAGTTTTGCTCGTTACCAAGAGGTTGAATGATGAGTTTGCCAGCAGTACCCGTACTTCTTGTTTCAGCAAACAAACCGCTATTAGAGTCAGATAGTTGTACTTCTTTGGCGCTTACCATGATATTACCTGCATTACCATCGCCAAAAGTGGAAGTAACTAACCGACCGCCATTTGTCGTTTTTAAAACATTTGTATTGACTGTAATATTACCTGCATTACCATCGCCAAAAGTGGAAGTAATTAATTGACCATCATTGATCAGTTCGATAGAAGGAGCTTTAATTCTAATATCTCCTCCCTTGGCATCCCCACGGGTCGTGCTAGAAATGGTACTTTTGTCTAAAATAAAAGGCGATTCACTATTGATGGTAACACTTCCCGATTCTGAGTTCATACTGCCCGTAGTAATGTTGCCCTTGGCAGTGAAGGTGATTGGTCCACCATTTCCCCCAATATTGTCGAAGGTTCCCCCAATACTGTTGAAGGCAAAAGGGATCTCATCTCCAGAGTTACGGTATACAAGTTTTGAGAATATCTCATGTCCAGAGTTAGTGTATAAAGTTCCTTTGGTTGTATCAATTTTTCCATTAGTGCTAGTGAGTTGAATGCCGCCACCATTTCCTTTTTCGGCACTAGCATCAACTCTAGCTGTTTGAATATTATTTTTGGCTGTAAAAACAATTTCTCCTGCACGCCCTGTTCCATTTGAACGTTCGCGAATTTGGGATATGATAGCTCCTTGAGTTGTATCAATAGCTCCTGCAATACTTCTGAGGGTGATGTATCCGCTATTGCCAGTACCCCCAGCTTCTGAGATCATCGTACCACGTGCGACGATATTGCCATAGGCAGTTAAGGTTATTGCCGCACCATCTCCCCCACTGCCAACAGGAGAGTATGAGAAAGATAACAAATTGCCGATGGTGATGTTGCCGTTGTTAGTTTCAAAGTTAATTGCGCCCCCATTGCCTGCATTACCAAACCTAGAATCTGAGGTTGAGTATAAATCGCCAGTGATAATGCTACCGTTAGCAGCTTTGAGGCTAATGTCACCTCCATTTTCTGTACTGCCAAGAGGAGAGTACGAGTAAGAGTACAAATTGTCGGTGGTAATGCTACCCAAAGCAGAGAGGAAAATCGCGCCCCCAATTTCCGCATTCCCAGAACGAGAATCCGAAGAAGAGTCTAAATTTTCAGTGGTAATGCTACCGTTGGCAGCTTTGAGGCTAATGGTACCCCCATTCCCATTTCGAGAGTTAGTGGATAAAATTCTAATTGTATAAATTTCTCCATTGCTGCTAGTAAATTGAATGTTGCTACCATTTCCTTTTTCGGCACTAGCATCAACTATAGCGGTTTGAATATTATTTTTGGCTGTAAAAACAATTTCTCCTCCACGCCCTGTTCCATTTGAACCTTCGCGAATTTGAGCCGTGATTGTTCCTCTAGTTGTATCAATGCCTCCTGCGATACTCCTAAGATTAATGTTCCCACCATCGCCAGTACCAGATGCTTCTGAGTTGATACCGCCCGTGGTAATATTGTTCAAGGCAGTCAGAGCGATCGCACCTGCATTCACTGTTTCATCTAAATTATCCCGAATTTGGGATGTGATAGTTCCTCTAGTTGTGTCAATACCTCCTGCATTACTGGTAAGGGTGATCTTTCCACCATTACCAGCAGCAGCACCAAATGCTTCTGAGTTGATACCACCAGTGGTAATCTTGCCCAAAGCAGTGAATGTGATTGCACCTCCATCTCCCCCATTTCCTTTTAGGGTATGATTCGAGTACGAGACAGAATATAAATTGTCTGTAAAAATACTACCTTTGGCAGCACGCAGGTTAATTGCTCCTCCATTTCCTGCTATGCCAGAATTAGACTGCGAATATGAGGACAAAATTTTAGTGTAAATATTACCGTCAGTTGCAATCAGGTTAATCGCGCCTCCATTTCCCGTATTGCCAGAATCACTACGAGAGTAAGACAATAAATTGTCAGTAGTAATGTTGCCATTGGTAGCTTTTAAGCTAATATCACCCCCCTTGTTCGCGCCATTAATTGTAACCAGTTGATTGGTTTTAATCGCCCCAGCACTGTTAATAGCGATCGCGCCCCCATTGGTTATAATAATTTTTTGAGTACTCACATCCCCGGATGCTGTCGTTAAGCTAACTATCTCCCCAGCTCCATTAAACGGCTCTAAACGAAGATTTCCACCTATTGTGATTCCCTCTGGCACAGTTCGACTACTAAAAGCAGGTACTGAACCATAATTAACACCCCCATAAGCTAGAGTATTCTGCCCAGAACGCATAATTAATGCCGTACTCTTGCCTAAAGTTCCAGTATCTTGTCCAGCAGGTAAAGCACTAGTATCCGGGTTAGTAATATTTATATCACCACTAAAGCGAATATTACCCTTGCTTTCAACTAACAACGATGCCCCTGTATAGTTAGCTGCAACATCCACATTGCCATTGCTACTAATAATTGGGTCATAAAGGCTCACAAAGTTTGCCAGTCCCCCTGATACACTCCTCAGCGAAAAATTCCCACCACTGGCAACACGAGCATCAAGAGAAATCATTCCATCACTGATTAAGCTAAAATCGTCCCCACTCACAAACGGTGTCCGCGTTGGATGATTGAGCGCCAGAATATCAATTCCTTGATTTCCCCAAATTGTGAGATTACCACCTGCAATAGCTAAAAACGGAGTTGTCACACTGTCTCGCACTTGCACTGTATCAGTTGCTTGCAGTGTTAAATCTCTTCCTGCTTTTAGTTGTCCCTGCAAATCAAGTTTGTCAGCTACTAGTGTCAAGTCTTGCGGAGATACTAAATTTCCGGTGTTGGTAATAGTCGCTCCTGGCTGACTTGCTCCATATTGCAACCCTGGTGTAATGTTTATCGTAAGTAGTGGCGGTGCTTGGGGATTTGTAGCACTGAAGGTACTGCCGTTAAGAAACTTGAAACTGCTTGCTGTAGTTGCAGAAAATGAGCCGCCAATATCTAAGCGGGCATTTTGTCCAAAAACAATACCATTGGGATTAAGTAGGAATAAGTTTGCTTTCCCTAAGCTGCGAATTAAGCCATCAATATTAGAAATTGACTTACCTGTGACTCGTGTCAGGATGTTCTCAATCTCAGGTGCATTATTGAAAAAAGCTGTTGAGCTATTGGGAACAGAGAACTCAGAGAAGCTGTGGAACAGATTAGCACCTCTTGTGGTTCCACCTGAGATAATTCTGGTATTGCCCTCTAATTTCACATTGGAATTAGAGGGTAGAGTGTTGTCTGGGGTAATTTGAGCAACTGAGATATTTGCATATAAGGCAACTGTACTGACAATGCCAATTTCTAGACCTTGTAACCAGTACAAACGCATAGATACACCAAACATTGCACTCTCCTATAGAAAAGGAAGTTTAGCTTAGAATCCTCAATCAAGAGTAAAAGTGTCAGGACAATCTTTATGCACCAGAGAGGATATTAGCAAATTGGCGTTACTCAATCAAGCAAATAAACGTGAGTTCGACGGTTAACGTGAGTTTGACGGAGAGAAAGAGGCAAAAAGCTTGCTAGATATGAAGCGCGAGAAACTGGGTAGGTCTAGGCGATGCCTACGGCGGGCTTCTCTACGAGACGCTACGCGTAGCTTGCTTCTCCAAAGGAGTACGCCTACACTAAGATTGATTTAGAATCAGTAAAAAAGTCACAAAAAAATACTGAGACTAAAAATAACAAAGAAAAACAATGTGTGCCATAATTGCCGCGCTCATGCCCATAAAGTATTTAAAGGATTGGTAAATTGGGGCAAAAATTCTGTCGGTTGGCACTTCGGCTTAAATCGCTTCATTTAATAATTAATGACCGGGGAGAATTGTTAGCATTCAAATTAACTCCTGGTTTCCGTAGATGACTGAAAGCCAGTACCAGAAATGACTCAAGATATAATTGGTAACGCCAGTTGCTTCAAGTCTGGCGACCGAACGCACTGGCTCATTACCTAACAAACCATCTATTGATATTTACCCTAAAGACTTGCCTGCAGTACCTCCTGCCGTTTTTTAGTTCCGTCGAACTCACGTTATATTATGGGAATTTGGTGGACATGATATTACTGTTGGCATTACTCAAGTAGTAGTGCCATAGAAGTCTTGCAGCAACAGCCCGCCACGGTCGCCAGTGCTGTGTCATTTCTTCTAGTTGTACAGGTGTTGGACGCGTCGCTAAGTTTTTGAGTTTTTGGAAAGCGATCGCGATCGCTAAATCGCCTTTAGGAAAGACATCAGGACGTTGCAGC
>CAXUOL010000355.1:4424-7020 GCA_964252435.1 uncultured Nostoc sp. | reverse complement strand
TTAACCTTAAGTTGACACCAATGGGCAGTGCCGTGCCCCTACGGGTGTACCTCACACAAACGAGAAGCGCTATATAGAGCGGATTGCAAGTTAATAAGTGACTATTAAGAAAGATATAGCCTCACTGATATTGCACTATCTACCACCAAGCTGAAAGCCTCCGCACACTGTTGACATATTTACTATATCCAGTTGTTATAAGCCAAGTTGCGGTTTATCAGTATCACTATCTACCTGAAGTTATAAATTATCTTGTCTTAAGACTGAACAATACAATGATACCTTTCTCTCTTTTGGATATTAGTTGAATTCTCAAGATGAATTTAACCTTTAAATAACTATGTACAATGGACACAAATATTTGTCATAAAAACATCGTCAGATAGAAGAATCAAAAGTTATTTAAAAGTAATCTATAGATATTGCAGCGCTTTTCAAGCAAGCAATAACTAATGACTAAGTAACATTTTTTAGGAGCAAACAATATGAGTATCGAAGATAGAGCAAAAGCTTTTGCTAAAAACATCGAAGGAAAAGTACAAGAGGGAATTGGCGAAGTAACTGGCGATCCTAAAGATAAAGCTGAAGGTAAAGCTAAACAAGCTGAAGCCCAAGTCCGTCACACTGCTGAAAATATCAAGGATGAAGTTAAAAAGACTTTAGAATAGTACAGCGTGATAGAGGTTTTCCTCGCTGTAACAAGTTGTTCAAGTAGTTAAATTTTGCTGGTAATGTAATAGGTGAAATTTTATTTAGAAAGAAGGTTTAAGTTAAATAATTATTTACTGAACCTTCTTTCTTTATTAACTCTGTTTTTTACCTAAGATTTTCAGCCATTTTGAAAATAGCGATCGCAAAATATTTTCTCAAGTTTTCACTGATTTTTTCAAAGGTGCTAATTTATAATCAGGACTTACGCACAGGTAACAGAAAAACGAACCGCATACTCCTACGGAGAAGCAAGCTACGCAAAGCGTCTCGTAGAGAAGACGCGTTCACGAAGTGTCTCGAAGAGAAGTACACGTTCTCGGAGCGTCTCGTAGAGAAGGAATAAGAGTTTGAAAGAGTTTTGGCGTAAGTCCTAATAATTAATCTTCTATAGGACTTACGCAAAAAGGCAGTGAAAGCCTTGATTTCCCGTAGGGGCAATTCATGAATTGCCCCTACATTTCGTACTTGATGCGTAAGTCCTATTCTATTTAACCTCTCATTAATTGGTTTTTCCAACCAACGCTTAAACGCTAAATGACTAAGTGCGTTTGACATACTCCCTGCCCTATAAGGGCATAACAACAGGACAGGGATCGGTTCAACATAAATGCCCACTTTTTCTTATCGGGGACGTTTCCACGCCTATCATAGTGTAATTTTTTTCTCTGTTCATTGGAATGATTTATTTTTTATATTAGAAAATTTGTTCTTGAAAATATACATATTAAATAAAATATACGTTATTCAAACATCTATTCAAACATAAACTTTAACAATAAGATGTTATAGTCAATACTATTAATAAAATTTTTCTTTAATAGTTCAAATAAATGGTTGATACTGCCAATGCTGCCATAAAATTGTTGCGATCAAGAGTAATTTAAATGCGTTTACCCTGAGTTGTTGTGCTTAATAATGAGACGTTTATTTAACTTCAAGCAAGCACAATAGATGTACTATTTAAGAAAATTCCAAAGCTCAAGAAAACCTCAATCTTGGAACTGTGATGTATTTAAAAAATAGATTTCCTACTAATTCTTCATTTCTTCAAGGGTTACGAGTACTCCTTGTAGATAATGATGTCAATTTCTGCAATTCGTTGACGCCGATGTTGCAATCCTATGGTGTGAAGGTGCAAACGGCATTTTTAGGAGAGCAAGCTCTGGAAATATTTGTGCAATGGCAACCTGATGTCCTCTTGAGTGATATTTCCTCGCCAAATGAGGATGGCTATACTCTGATTCACCAAGTAAGAACACTTACGGGAGAGCGAGGCAAAGTAGTACCAGCGATCGCTCTCACAGGCACTGTAACTGAAGATATGTATCAACACGCTCTTTTAGCTGGGTTTAGTCTATGCTTTGCTAAACCCGTAGTTATTGATGATTTTGTTGCTGTACTTGGCATTTTAGCAATTGCTAATAATCCTCATCCTCATGTTAACTAGCTTTAATTAATGTCTTAGATATAGTAATTTAAGTTTTGAGAAGTAATAATATGGGTCATTTCTTGGTGGGGATAATTCTTTTTAAAATGCTACTAATCAACTTGATAAACGATAGGATTAATCTCAGGAGTTATCAAATGTATCTTTTAACTCAATTAGTTTTGCTTTTAAGTAGCGGAATTATTGGTATTGGATTTATTCTAGCTTCTTACTTCTTGGCAGTGACTTGGATTTAGTAAGCTTAATTTGTTTAATTTCTACTTAAACTATTATTAAATAAAGGGTAAGTAAGTAAACTGACCTAAAATATAAACCGGATCTGCCAAACCATTGCAGTGCTAAACTTCATCCTATGACATCCGATCAACCCTCTGAGCAACCTGTATCTGAATCTACCGCTAATGAAGCGTTCGACATAGAGCAGCAAGACATGGCAAA
>CAXUOL010000355.1:0-4324 GCA_964252435.1 uncultured Nostoc sp. | reverse complement strand
TTCAGGGGAAATATATGCCTGCTGATGCGTTCTTTACTTCATTGGCAGCAGATCGAGGGCACAAAGCGATCGCAGTGGTTTTATCTGGGGCGGATGGAGACGGTTCACTGGGGCTAAAGGCAATCAAGGCAGGTGGAGGCGTGACTTTTGCTCAGTGTGAAGACACGGCCAAATTCGATAGTATGCCCAATACTGCTGTTGCCACCGGGAATGTTGATTTTGTGTTGCCGCCTCAAAAAATCGCTGAGGAACTGGTAAACCTCAGTCGCAATCCTTTTATTTCTGATTTATTGCCACCGATCGCAATTGAGAAGTTGCCCGAACAGGGGGATGCCCTGGCGACTATATTTGTGTTATTGCGATCGCAAACTGGCGTTGACTTTAGCCACTACAAGCCCAACACCCTCGATCGCCGAATCCAGCGCCGGATGCTGTTGTATAAACTAGAACGGTTGGAGGATTATGCCCAGTATTTACAACAGAATCCGGGTGAAATCAAAGCGCTCTATGAAGAAATTCTGATCCACGTTACCTATTTTTTCCGTGACCCCGAGGCATTTCAACTCTTGAAAGAGCGAGTTTTTCCCACTATCATCCAAAACAAATCAGCATTGCCATTTCGGATTTGGGTAGCTGGGTGTTCCACGGGCGAAGAAGTGTATTCGATCGCCATCTCCTTGCTGGAGTTTTTGTCGGATAAAGTCACCCCGCCGCCGATCCAGATTTTTGCTACAGACATCAGCGAGATCGCGATTGACAAAGCAAGATCGGGCATTTATGTAGAGAATCAAATGCTGGAAGTCTCACCAGAACGCCGCCGCAGATTCTTTAATGCCCTTGAAGGCGGTGGGTATCAAATTAGTAAAGCTGTCCGCGAACTGTGTGTGTTTGCCCGACAAGACTTGGGTAGCGACCCCCCTTTTTCCAACTTAGATTTAGTTAGCTGCCGGAATGTACTGATTTACTTGGACGAAACGTTGCAAAAACGGATATTGCCCATCTTCCATTACAGTCTCAACCCGACTGGTTTTTTGCTGCTAGGGACTTCAGAAAGCACTGGTAAATATTCAGAGTTGTTTACTCAGATTGATAAAAACAATAAAATCTATGCCAAAAAGCTAACTGCAAATCGTCCAATTCTATCGTTCGTTACCAGCAACTATCCGGTAACAAAAGTGGAGGAACCCAAGCTGACCAATGAGAATCCATCAGATGAGTTTAATTTAGAGAGAAAAACTGACCAACTGATCTTGAATCACTATGCCCCAGTGGGTGTAGTAATCAACAACAAGATGGAGGTGCTGCAACTTCGGGGAGAAATCGATCTCTACCTCAAACTTTCACCTGGAAAACCGAGTCTCAACTTATTTAAAATGGTGCGTCAAGGCTTGCTTGTAGAGCTACGCGCCACAATTTATCAGGCACAACGGCAAAAAATTCTAGTTAGAAAGGAAGGATTACAAATTGAACAGGGCAATCTTTCAAAAATCATCAATCTTGAGGTGATTCCATTCAAGCCTTCGACCGAGGAAGAATTCTACTTTTTGGTTTTATTTGAAGAAGCCCCACCCACGGTTAACAATCTCAGCACGGTAAATCTTGAGAGCCAAGAGCAGTCAGACTTAGAGCAAGAGATTGTTCGGCTCAGGCAAAAACTCGCAAACGCCAATCAAGAGAGAGCTGCGACTCAAGAATATCTGCAAGCGGTGATCCAAGAGCAGGAACACATCAATCAAGACCTGAAAGTTGCTAATGAAGAAATCCTCTCCAGCAATGAAGAGTTGCAAAGCACCAATGAGGAGTTAGAAACTGCTAAAGAAGAGATTCAGGCAACCAACGAAGAACTTAACACAACTAATGAAGAACTTCGCTCTCGAAATCTGGAATTACACCAACTTAACAACGATCTGACGAATTTGCTTGGCAGTATCAATATTCCCATTTTGATATTGACTTCGGACTTACGGGTTCGACGTTTTACGCCAATGGCGCAACGGCTTTTTAATTTAATTCCCGCCGATGCTGGACGACCCTTGAGCGATATCAGAGCGAATCTCGATGTTCCTGACTTAGAAACTCTAATTTTGGAGGTACTTGACACACTCAGCATCAAAGAATTAGAAGTCCAAACTCTAGGGGGACATTGGTATAACCTCCGCATCCGTCCTTATCGCACCACAGAAAACCAGATTGACGGTGTAGTGTTGGTGTTAATAGATATTGATGTTCTCAAACGCAGTGCCACAACCTTAGAAGAAGCCCGTGATTACGCTGAAGCGATTGTGGAGACGGTACAAGTGCCGTTAATCGTGCTTGATTCTGATTTCCGGGTGAACAAAGCCAATCGCTCGTTTTATGAAACATTTCAGGTTTCACCATCAGAGACAGCGCAATCTCTAATTTTTGAACTAGGGAACGGTCAGTGGAATCTGCCTGGACTACAACAGATTTTAGAAGACATTCTCGCCAACGATACCACTATTCAAAACTTAGAGGTAAAGCATCGTTTTGAGCAGATTGGAGAGAAAACCATGCTGCTCAATGGTTGGAAAATTATTCAACAGGGAGAGGCTCAAAGGATTTTGCTGGCGATTGAAGATATTAGCGATCGCAAACAGTTTGAGTTAGAGCGATCGCAACTTCTAGCACAGGAGCAGTCAGCCCGTCAAGAAGCGGAAACTGCCAACCAAGCTAAAAATGAATTCCTGTCGAACCTCTCCCATGAACTTCGTAACCCGCTCAATACTATACTCGGCTGGGCGCAACTTTTCCGCACCCGCGATTTAGATTCTTCAGCAGTCACTCGTGCCTGGGAAGTGGTGGAGCGCAGTGCTAAGATGCAAGCTCAGTTAATCGATGATATGCTGGATCTATCACGGATTACGAGTGGAAAGCTTCATTTAAACACTCGTCTAATCGATCTAGTTTCAGTAGTGGATGCCGCGATTGAGTCTATCGAATTTTCCGCAGAGGCGAAAAGCATTCAAATTGTTTCACAGTTGAACTCGGCGACGATTGTCGGAGATTTTGACCGTTTACAGCAAGTTCTGTGGAATTTACTTTCTAACGCGATTAAGTTCACTCAACCCGGTGGACGAGTGGGAATTATGCTCGAAGCTGTATATAGTCACGCTGAAATTCGAGTCAGCGACACAGGAATTGGCATCCCGGCAAAGTTGCTGCCTTATGTGTTTGAGCGCTTCCGCCAAGGAAATTCCAGCAGCAGCAAAACGAATCAGGGACTTGGATTGGGCTTGTCAATCGTCCGTCATCTTGTCGAACTTCACGGTGGAACAGTTCAAGCACAAAGTCCAGGCGAGGGACAAGGAACCACAATCATCATCAGGCTGCCTCTGCGCTCAATGCCGCCGGAAATTACACCGCCAACTTATTTAGAGCCGAGCCTTTTATCAGAGACTCCAGATACATTAAATGGTAAAAATTCATCCCTTACCCTTGAAGGGTTATGCATCTTGGCTGTAGACGATCAAGCGGATAGCCGCGACTTAATCAAGTGGATGTTAAAAGAGTTCGGGGCTGAAGTAGTGGTTGTTACATCGGCAAGGGAAGCGATCGCAGCTCTAACTGAATCTCCTGATAAATACGATCTGCTTCTAGCAGATATTGGGATGCCAGAGGAGGATGGTTACTCCCTAATTCGTCAGGTTAGAGAGCTTGAGGCTGAAACTGGGGGACAAATTCCAGCAGTAGCAATCAGTGCTTATGTCACCGAGCAAGAGCGGCAAAGGGCAATTGATGCTGGTTTCCAAATGCATCTAGCTAAACCCATTGAACTGACTCAATTGGTATTGATGATTGCAAATTTGACTGGACGAGTTACAGATAATTCGTAATTCGTAATTCGTAATTCGTAATTGTGGGTACTGTTGTCAAATATAACAATACAACATTTGATTTGTGAAAATGCGCGGTGTTCAAATCCCCGACTTTTTTTAAGAAGTCGGGGAACTAATTTTTTACAAATTATATGATGTTCGCATAATTAGTTATGATTCCCACACTTATTGCACCCCAGCCAAAGCTACGCTTTGTCTCTACGGTGTACACACAAGTCTGATAACCTAGCCCCACAACGTTTTGATCCCCCCTAACCCAATACGGTTCAGTTAAGGCTAAAATTCTTTGCTAAAGTCAATTTTTTTAACGAACCGCTAAGGACGCGAAGGACGCAAAGAGAAGAAAGAAATGCTTAACTGAACTGTATTGCTTTTTAAGGGGGACTTTAAGAAGTTTCCCCCCCTTTTTTTAGCTACCGTGTACACACAAGTTGAATTACCCCCCTTAATCCCCCCGATGCATTGGG
>CAXUOL010000354.1:0-7024 GCA_964252435.1 uncultured Nostoc sp. | reverse complement strand
TTAAGGCTTGTGCCAATCAACTGAGTCCAATGTATTGGCAGATTTATTACAAGCCCTTTATTACTGGCTTTAAGACAATCTCTGTTCCCTATGTCCGCTCTGATGGGGAAGTATGGACAATTGTCAACCGGATAGTTTAATGCTTTAACCTTTTCGTTGGTATGCAATACATACAGCAGATTTAAGATTGATGAGGTACAAAAATACCCCACCCGCGCTGTCGCGCACCCTCCCCTTGGCAAGGGGAGGGTTGGGGAGGGGTGTACTTGATTTACTTGCAAAGTGCTGTATTTACAGCAATCTTAAGAAAGATGTGACTAATGCATATCAACCTTGAGAGAGGGATTTAGGCTCAGGGTTCAAAGATATTTCTTCCAAAATGGAATGCTCCCTGATGCTCAAAGATAAATGCTGGCTTTCCTCACAAGTTCCTCAAATTGTTTTGCTATAAATATAAATATAAGGCGAAAACCTTTAAGAGATTTAAAATTCAAAAGTCGCTAAACATAGTTGAGGGATTAGTCATTTTTGACAATCCAGCATCTGGAAACCCGAAACCGTAAAGACCAATTACCAATGAAATCGGAGGTCTATTATGATGTTTAAAAAGATTCTAGTTGCATTAGATCGCTCGGAAATAGGGCAACAGGTTTTTGAGGAAGCATTAGATTTAGCAAAGTTAACCCAAGCTAGCTTAATGTTACTTCATGTCCTATCTTCGGAAGAAGAGGGTAGTCCTTATGTACCTATGCTGTCTAATATGGACTACTATCCAGGATTGACCAGTCAAAGCTTTGAGTTATACCAAAAACAGTGGGATACCTTTAAAAATCTAGGAATCCAGATGTTGCAATCTTTCTGTGCCCAAGCAAACACAGCAGGTGTCACTACAGAATATACACAAAATGTTGGTAATCCTGGTCGGATTATTTGTGATTTAGCTCATAGTTGTGGCGCTGACTTAATTGTTATGGGGCGTCGGGGTCATTCTCGGCTGATGGAACTATTTCTCGGTAGTGTGAGTAACTACGTTCTTCACCATGCTCCTTGTTCAGTGCATGTTGTGCATCTTTCAATTACTCCTAAAATAGATAAAGTTGTCAAAGAAACTACAAGCGCTTTCAGCGTTAACTAACTACTAAGCTATTCCACATTTAACTTGCATAATTAGGGTGGG
The DNA here is from genome assembly GCA_964252435.1 of uncultured Nostoc sp. Lineage (GTDB taxonomy): Bacteria > Cyanobacteriota > Cyanobacteriia > Cyanobacteriales > Nostocaceae > Nostoc. The sequence goes on along the minus strand of CAXUOL010000354.1, from coordinate 5,847 downwards.
CAAGACTTCGGCGCGATCGCTACTTCTCTGCAAGAGGCTGCGCTAACGATAACGCTCAGTATGCTGCTTATCCCCATAAAAGTTAGTTATCTCAATCAATGATCTCTGTAAATTGAATCTCCAACAACCGATCCCTAACTACACTGTATTGGGCTAAAATTGAGCGTAGGCATAGCCCGTCGTAGATATCGCTTTTTTAGTAAAAAATAAAAAGTCAGCTACCCAAAATTAGAGTTGAGAGCGAAAAGTGGATCTATGGAAGAAGATACTATCGAGATCACTGGTTTTCATGCTCATGTTTACTTCGATCCGGCGAGTCGGGATGCAGCTGCGCGTGTACGTGAAGGATTAGGCGCTAGGTTTGAGGTGCAACTCGGACGCTGGTTTGACAAGCCCATCGGGCCCCATCCAAAAGCGATGTATCAAGTTGCTTTCTTACCGAATCAGTTTGATAAAGTCGTTCCTTGGTTAATGCTCAATCGTGAGGGATTGGATATTCTCGTTCATCCTGAGACAGGGAATGCTGTGGCAGACCACGCAGTTCATTCTTTATGGTTAGGAGAAAAGCTAGATTTAAATATTGAGTTTCTTCAACAGCTTAGTCCGACTTTATCTAATTAAGGAAAGTAAACGACGTTGTTGGGTAAAAGTTTTGCTTTGAGGAGTGAAACTTTTTCTATTGTGACTAATTTTGGTGAAATTGAAAAAGTCCAATTTCTTAATCAATAAAGGTTTCAGCCTCTGCATAGGCGCTTTTAGCGGTTTGCTGTAAGTATTCGCAAGAAAGGAAAAATGGATAAAGTCGAGGATCAAACCTGACTAAAGCTTAAGTTACAGTACAGATAATCGTAGGGGCACAACATGTTTTGCCCCTAACCGTGTCTTCATTTACTTGAAATACGCTGTAAGTTTAGCGAAAAATTGCTCTATTTTGCCCTCTTCAAGTGGAGCAATTTTCTAACAGAGCGGCGAATTCGGTGCAGAATCCGGGGTTTGACTTTTTGCTCTAGTGCTGGAGTGACGATCCGGCTTTGCAGATTGCGATCAAGAAATTGTTGGCGAAGTTTCCGCAGTGGGGTATCGCTTGTGTGTATGGGGTGCTGGTGAAGTGGGATGAGTAGCGTTCGTCGTAGTTTGAGAGCTATGTTTGTAAAGGTTTGTAAAATTTTTAAGTTTTTGCGAAAAATTTGAGTTTGAGAATGAAATTTTATTAGGTTAATTGCTAAATAATAGAAACTTTGTAACCTGATTGATGCTTGACTAGTCTTTAATAACATTTTTACTCGTGTGACTGGTAACAATATTTCTAATATTGATGGCTTAATTCGTACTAATGGCACAGCTAACGTGTTTTTTGTAAATCCCAATGACATCGTTTTTGGTTCTAATGGCAGTTTAAATGTCGGTGGTTCATTTGTAGCAACCACTGCCTTCAATAAACCACTTGTATAAAGAAAATACTCAACAAAACAATGATGACTGGCTTTACCCAACTCAAACCCCAGTTCGTAACTCATTTAGGATTGCTATATCAAAAGTTTTATTTAATTTATTTGACTTGTGTGAATATTAATCAGCCGCTTCAGTACATTCTCAAACTATGCCTTCTGGCAACAATTATTAACAGTCTAGCTGTCAATGTTGTTGCTGCTGAAGTACAAACTTTTGGACAAGCTGGTAGAAATGGTGTAGATGGTCGGTCTGGACGAGATGGGAACTCTGCATCAGATCAAATAATTCGCGCTAGCGAACAACTACAACCGATTGACCTCTCCGGTACAGATGGCGAAGCGGGAGAATCTGCTATTTCTGGTGAACAAGCTTCTGGATGCCAACAGTCGCAGGATGTAACAGTGAATGTATGTGGTGCTAAAGGCGGTAATGGCGGTAATGGTGGTCGTGGTGGTCATGGTGGTCATGGCGGTAATGCTACTGTTTACTTTGAGTCATTATCTCAACTCAAGAATGTGGTGTTACGTAATCGGGGCGGGAGGGCAGGTGTTGGAGGAAAGGGCGGGCAAGCTGGTAGTGGATGTAACTGTACTCAACCGCGCTGGAGTGTAAACTACTGTACTTGGGCATTGATGGCGCAACAAATCAATGTAGCTAACGCCGAGTGGAAAGAAATTAACAGAGAATTATTTCGCTGTACGGGTGATGCGTTCTATGACGAACAACAATATCAGCCCCAGCTAGCAATTTTAGATCCAAGCTACCGTTATGGCTGGAAATATATTGGTCTATCACAGCAGAGAGATTTTACTTGTGAGAATGGCCTTGTTGGTCAACCGGGACGCAACGGTAGAGATGGGGAACCTGGTAGTTACGGTCAAGTATTGTTAGTCAAGGGTACAGAAATTCCTCAAGAACAAATTAGTTATGGCAATCGCGTTAGCCTGTTAGTCGATCGAAGCATTGGGCTGATCAAGAAAAATTTGTCGAAAAAAACGGGACTACGGAGTCTACTTGGTACTGGTTCGGATGTCCGAGATAGTTATCGTTTATTAGAAACCGTCCAAAATTCTTTTAAAGTGTCTTGGCAAACTGTTAAACGCCCACAAGATTTAGGAGATCCTCTGCTAAAAGCTGAAATTACTGAATCGGGGAAATTGCAATTTTATATTCCAGGCACATTGGAATATAAACTCAATAATTCGCAAAACCAAACCGAAATTGCGATTACTGGAGGTATTCACCCTAAACGTTTAGGACGTTTTAAATTTAAAGGATTTGATCGCTTCCCCGATCCCCGCAATTTTACTCTTTTAGATGAAGGTAAGCTTCTGGGCGAGTTAAAAACGGTTACATTGACAATTATTTTGTCTCAGAACAACACCAAAGTCAGCGAGATGTCTTACCCACTTGTTCCACATCGACCCTATCCTCACTGGGCCGATGCTTATCAGATCAATTTGGGCGATCGCTTTGATTCTTGGCTTCAACCAGGGCAACCTGTTGAGTATGAAATTCGCATTGAACAAACTACCCGTTCCGGAGTTACCTATACATCTGGAATGAAAATTGGTTTCGTTGTAGATAAAGTTACTCATTCTCCCGATATTCAATACTACTCAGGAACGACACTAACAAATCTCTTAAGGCTTATAAATAAGTAGGCAGGAAAAGTTTCGGAAGTCAATATTTTAACAAAGAGATTTTAAATTTGGTTGACAAATTGCTGCTACTGTACCTCATAAACTCCGAATCTGCTGTAATATTATTTTATTATTTCAGCCTGCACATTCCCCCGAGTTAAATCCAATTGAGCAGGTTTGGCAATATATTAAGCGGCGACTTCGTTGGTTATTACTAAAAAACCTCGATGAATTACGTGCTGCTCTCTATGCTGAAGTTGGGAAATTAAGCAGACCAATTATTGCATCTATTGCTCGAAGGCAATATATTTTGGTGGCTTTATCTGTAGCCAGCTTTTAGAGAATTGGTATAACGTTCAGCATCTACAAGAATTGGTATTAAATCCCTTGATTGCAGGTAACTGTTTATTAACCTCTTCGTTAAAAATAGAAATAAGACATCCGTTTTGCAGAATGCTATGCTGTTAAGCAGCATTCTCATAAAAAGAAATTTATCTGATGAAAAACATTTCTGCGAAGGAAAAAATTGCAGGCATTTCCCAATTCGGCAAAGCTAATTTCAGAGTCACAAAGAAACAGATTTTATTTAGTACTCTTATTCTCTGCCTTGGTTTGCTGGGACTAGGTGGTTTCTGGTTTAAATCCAGATATAAATTTGATAATCAGATGAGTGTAAAACTACAAGAATTATCTAATGTTGATTATCCAGCCAATCCTGCACCATTAGGAAAAAACTTTAAAAGATATTCTAATCGAAAATTAACACTGATTAAGAAAGATAATACACATTTTGATTTCGTACTAGAAGCAACAGACAAAAATCCGGCAAAAATAGTTATAAAAAATGTTGATTTAGAGCTATTAGTTCCTAAAGCACCTGAATGGGTTAAAAAAGATCGAGATTTAGAAATAATAGCTTTTACAGATAGGGAGTGGAACAGGCAACAGATTAGTTTTCCTGCTAATTCCAAAAATATAGAAATTGTAGGAGGAGATGGTTTTGAAAAGCAAAATATTGTAGAGATAGCTTTGGCTAATAATTGCTTAAATGCCGGATTCTGGGAAATTTTACTTTTTACTAAAGAGGATAATAACAAAACCCTTTATTATCAAAGTTGGTTTACTTTCCCAATTGGACATTACAAAAATATTTTTGAAAAAATTAATAAGATTTCATATTGGCATCATTGGTGGAAATTAGAACACTGGCAAGATCCGAGTGGCACAATAGTAAAAACTAATCTTTTAAGAAATGTAATCGATCAAAAAGAAGTTGCTACTCAGTTCCCCCTTGATGAGAGGATAATTGTATCAGGAGAGCAAAGTAGAAAAGTTAGAACTACGCTAGCGACCAACATCACCAAATGGAGAGATTTTTACGACGTTAAAAATGAAGTTAAGTTTGCAAGTTTTCGAGCGCCAGGATTTTACGATCAAAATAAGCCTTGGGGAAATCAATACTGGAGAATAGGCAAATTTGACAAAGCCATTTTAAGGAACATTAAACCGATTGGCGTTGAACAAAATTTACAGGAAATTGAGCTAGGATTCACAGATACCAAGACTGGCGAACAAAATAGATTATTCATTAGTGGTATTAATCTGAAAAAACTTCCTCAATTGCCTGTAACAGATTATTCTAAAGGCTTATATATGCCGATGGGAATTGGGATACCTCCTTTTTATCAAAGCTATGAAGAATTAACAAAAAATCATCCAGATGTCAGTCCTTACTTCAGTTTTTTACTAGATTCACAGGAGCGGTGGATAGATCATCATCACTTAGCAGTTGATGGTTCAGTGATGCACCTTGATAAAGATAATCCAAATCTTTTGCATCTTTACTTGCTATCCTATGAAAGAAATACTTTAATAGCTCATTTTTTGATCGATTTAACATAGATATAGCTGTTCTCGGTTGAGTGAGGTATAAAAACCTCACTCCCCTCATAACAAGTGAGGAGGCGATTATGGTATACCTTATACCAATTCAATTAATGATTGCAACACATCCTTGGGTAAAGACGCGATAAATTGCGTCTCTATATCAGGATTTTGTTGCTTATTCTGAACTGTATTGAACTCTAGAATCGAAGAAACTGGTTGAATTTAATATTTAGTCATTCGGTATTTGCTTGAGTAAAGCTATCCACATATCAGATGGATCTGAATAGTAATCAATTTCTTCAACTTGATATTGATAAGAATCACAACCTTCTCTTAAAATAATGCGATCGCAAGCTTTAACGCTTTTCCCTACTCCAGTCATGTACCCGATTGTTCCTTCATTGAGGCGCTCAAATATGTAGTCGCCTCCACAAACTTGTTGTCTGTAATCATGGATTTTATTCTTTTGTTTTAATTCTGTTACTGGAGAGATAACCACAGCTAATTTATTTAAAAAACTAAAACTTAAGTTCATACCTGTCCTCATCAAAGACATAAGTGAGTTCTCCCAAAGAAGAAATCTATAACAAAGAGTTCTAGACTCTAGGTGAATCTAAATCTCTTTCAATCACCAATCCAGAATTGAACAGATGGACAATCTAGTTAGTAATTAACCACATTGACAGCTAGTAAAGGCAATTTATCACCCAATGTCTAGTTAAGCAGTTCGTTGAAAAGGTACTTAAATAATAATTTTAAAAGAAGATCAATGATTTTAAATTGTTTTTTCTTCAATCTTAATCTTTAGTTATTAATGTTTGAATTAATGTTTGAATTAATGTTTGAATTTACTCCATGATATCTT
>CAXUOL010000353.1:0-7024 GCA_964252435.1 uncultured Nostoc sp. | reverse complement strand
CTCATATTCCTCATCTCCCCCACCTTCCTCGTGGTGGACACCAACAAAAACTTTCCTAGTGGCGGCGCTAGTCGCTGGTAGTGTGGGATTAATTTGGTGGGGATTGAATGGCAGGCGAGATGTCGGGCAAGTCCAACCTAACCCTACAGCCAGCCTTACTCCAACTAGCGAACAACCAACCGATCCTTTAGCGCAATATTCGCCAGCAGAACGAGAACGCAAAGAAAGATTAAGCGATCGCCGTCAACAGTTGGGTATTGACTCTAACTTCTACGTGAACTTGGTGAATCAAGTTTTTTGGGACAAAAATCCCAGTTTACGAGGGCGCACTCTCAGCAATGGCCCTGAAGATGAGAGTTTGCGGGCAGAATGGGATAAAACAGCTTCCCAATTGCTAGAAAAGCTTGCACCACTGAGTTCCAATGCCCGCCAAAAACTGGGAACTTACACAACTGCTGAACGCGATCGCTGGAAAGTAGAAGTTAACAAAATCAATGTTGGTAGCCGTTCTTTGTATGATTTGGGAGATACTGCATTCTTACGTGTATTTCCTGAGCAACGGGGTAAAAGTTTCCAAGGTCAGCCCATTGGACAAGTTTGGTATGGATTTGTTAGCGATCGACTCAGTGCAATCCTTGCTGGTAGCGCTTTCCAGAAACTTGTTTTCGATCCTGGGGCTACTGGCAAAATAGTCAGCAGTACTCTCGAACCTGGTGGTGGTAAAGTATTCATTGCTGGACTTGCCAAAGACCAATCTCTAGACTTGAAGCTAGAAGCAAATTCCCAAGTTTTGTTATCAGTCTATTCACCCTCTGGCAAAATTCGATTTTTAGAAGATTCTACCAAGCGTAGTTTGTCAACTAAATTACCAGAAAATGGATTTTATGAGTTTGTTGTAGTTTCCACAGCAACGAAACCAGTAGATTATCAACTCACTATTACAGCCGAAAATCCCATAATTCCCCCATCACCAACACCAACGCCCACGGAAACATCCACGCCTACACCAACTCCCACGCCCACGCCCACGCCAACTCCTACACCAACTCCCACAGAAACCGCCACTCCTACACCGACACCAACGCAGGAGACAACGCCTCAGTAGAGAGTCATCCTCTGCATCTATCTGGAGTGGAGTGTGTCTACGTGAATTGAAGAAGAATGGAGAATTCAGAATTCAGAATTCAGCAATCTTTGAGTGAGGGATTCAGACCCGCCACTCAATTGTTGCACCACCAAATCTACGATTTGGTGGGGGTCTTAAACCCATCTATTCAGCGTTCGATTGAGCGCTCACGCCGAAGTCTGCTAGTCGCACAGAATTCATGCTGAATTCTGACTTCTGACTTCTGAATTCTGTTTCGATAAAATTTATGGGAAGCATCCCAATGCAAGCAAAAATACACAGGACTGGCACAAAAACCTAATTTTCCGATCCCAAATAACTATATAAAATCTGATGTTGAAACTTAACTTAACAACGATACCACCTTCATCTGAAAAATCTCGCAACGTTCACCAAAAAGAACAGTAGTTTGAAACAATATTTAATTAAATTTTACACCTATTTTTTAATGTCTTAATCAATCGCATTTATTGCATTTTTAAGATTTGTTAAAGATATTGATGTAATCTTGTAGTTCATGATAGGTAAGTAAGTACAACGTGAGTTCAAAAAGATTTAAAAAAAGAACCAAAATATTTCAGCTAATTACTTTCCATTTGGGTAATCATCAATTAAGGAATTTTCAGAAAATTGATTATCTAATTTTGTGGAGTAGGCGTCTCGTTCGCCCGCAACCAAAGATGGGCTTTTCGGGTCAGCCTACAACAAATAGTTGGATATTTTTTTCTTTAGAAGTTCCTAACCAAATAATTAATGTTTTCTAACTTAGAGATTACTTAAATGGCAAGTAATCTACAATGAATAGTTCTTTGATTGAGGCTGAACTTACGTATTAGTGAGAAACTCAGGAGAGATAATATGGCATTTAAATTCGGCACTACAGATTCTGAAACGATAAATGGGACTCCGGCAAATGACACGCTAGACGGTAATTTCGGCAATGATATCCTCAATGGTGGCGACGGCGATGATAGTCTACAAGGCGGACCCGGCAATGACGTACTCAATGGCGGGTCTGGAAACGATATCCTCATCGGTGTTTGGCCTGGTAGTTCGCTTCCACCTGGATTAGGGGAAACTGATCAGTTGACTGGCGGGGCTGGGGTAGATAGATTTATCCTGGGCGACGCTGAAAATGTTTTCTACGACGATACCAACACTACAAATCCTGGTTTTGGGGACTTGGCTACTATTATTGACTTCGACTCTAGCCAAGATCGAATTGAACTCAAAGGACCTCCACAGGACTACCGCCTGCAAGTTGCTGGAAACAGCACACGAATATTCTTAGACAAACCGACAGGAGAGCAAGATGAGATCATAGGTGTTGTCCAGGGGAGAAAAAATCTCAGACTTGATAGTGATGACTTCTTGTTCTATGAGCGGGAAAATGCTGGAGAAGCTACAAACGGCACACTGGGCAGCGCTGAAGGGTTAGGTTCCTTATCATCAGGCTCAAACGTTAATATTTCAGCCCAGTTAACAGCAGTTCAACCGGGGGGTAGTCCTGGTTTCGACTTTTTTAAATTTTCTTTAGCAAATCCAGGAACTGTCACTATCAGGACAGTGACATCGGGAGATACAGTTCTCGGACTGTTTAACGGTGCTGGGAAGTTAGTGACCAGTAACGACGATGGTGGCGGTGGCAATTCGTCATTAATCACCAGTTCTCTGGGTGCAGGTACGTACTCCATCTCAGTGAGTGACTATGCTTTCTTGCCTCAAGATGGCGGAACTTTCTCTAGTAGCACCTTTAACCCTCTTTCTTATACGTTACAAGTCAGTTTGGCATAAGAACGTTGTCAACTTAAAAAAGTACTGACATCAGAGGGCAGATTCAAGGATACTTTTCTTCCTAGCTAGGGGAACACGGTAACGTGTCCCCCTTACCCGACAAGAGACTATTTACAAGTCCGGGTTATTTTATGAGTCCGAATTCAGAACTCAGGAGTCAAAATAAAGCCATGAATTCTGTATGCCAATTTTTGTAATGCAGAGGCATTTAATCAAAGTCTATTGGTAAATCTAGTTGGCGATAATATTGAAAAAGTCGATTTATTTGTGCTGGTGTCACACGTCCGAGAGAAAGTTCTGGTAAAGCATCTTCAGGGAAAAAACCTACTTCTTCAGTTTCAATACTTGATGATGGAGAACCACCAATAAGTTCACAGTGAAAAAACAACTTGTAGACATAAAACGGTAATGGTGGATGTCCCTGTTTGTTTCTGTCATAGACTGCTAGGAGTTTGATAGCGCGTGCTTGATATCCCGATTCTTCATATACTTCTTTCACAACTGCTTCACTCGGCGACTCACCAACATCAGCCCATCCACCAGGCAAAGTCCAGAAGCCGTCTATTCGTTCTTTGACTAACAATATAGTATCATCACGAAAAATTGCTCCTCGCACATCAACTTTGGGAGTTGCATATCCTAATTCACGGCTAAATAAATCGAGGACATAGCTGTGTTCTACATTTGAGTAACTCGCCATGATTTCTGTGGCGATGTCTGACGACAAGCTGCTTCGCATCTACGCTCGTAATTGTTTGTAACGTTCGATATCAAAAGGGTTTTCAGAATAGGTTAGACCATTTTGAGCGATCGCTTGTAACTTCTGTCCCCAATCTAGCCATTTGATTTTCATAGTTTTTTCTAAACTTGTGTAATTTATTACAAATCATTACCTGATTAATAAATTTTATTTGACAATGTTCCTTAGTCCATCTCGAAAAATCTGAAAACTTCTAGAGAGGTTGTTTTCTACATCCATGTGCGGAGAAACTTTCTCAGCAAAGTTGATTTTTTGTAAGCCTGTCTCATAGCCATATTTTTTTAGGATCTTATCTAGTTGCTCCCATGTACCACCTTTGATAGTATCTGGATTCCGAAATTTGGCTTGCTGGGATAAAGAAACAGGAATCTTTTCATATTCAGCCCTAATTGCTGTCACATCACCTATAAACCATGATTCCAGTTCTTCTACAGCAATTCTATGGAGAACAATATTTCCTTTGTGTTTAGTCACAACACTGCTAGCATCACAAAGTTTCCTCTTTAATTCTCGACAATCACATCTATCTTCATCTACTATAATCACGATCCGCCAGTCATCAGGCACAAAGTTAGCATAGGGAGCATCCACTTTTGGCAGTCTTTTTAAAAGTCTATCTTTATTTTGAAAGTTATGAATTTTCAGCGTATGAGTATCACCTATGATTTTAGGGACAATAAAATTTAAAGCAACTTCAGTTGAAGGTTCTTCTACTAAAAACTCTATATGCATAATTGCTACTACTACTAAGGTAGTTCTCTAAAATATCCCTCAGACCAAAGATCACCTAAACCTGCTTGGGATTCTATAAAATATTTAGTATCAGAGATTTGATCAGCCCTTCTAACAGTTGCATAACCATTATCATCACGTTGGAAAATCCAGAGTTGTTTAGCATCTTTTATTGTATTAACAAAAAATGGCGAGTGGGTAGAAACAAATACTTGTGCACGTTGCGAGTAAGCCTGGGCTTCCTCACTCAAAGAATCAAGAAGTTGATGGTGCAGTCCATTCTCTGGTTCCTCAATGCAAAGTAACTGAGGAGGATTAGGGTCATTTAATAATATCAAATATGCTAGCAATTTTAGTGTACCATCTGAAGAAAACCTTGCTAAAAATGGTTTACTAAAAGGTGCATCTTTAAATAAAAGAGCCAGTCTGCCATCAATTGTTGGCTCTGACTCCACTTTTTCTAACTGGGGAACACGGCTAGCCAATAACTTCAAAATTTTGGATAAAGTTTCTTGATGTTCATCAGCAAGGTATTGAACTACATTGGCAATATTGTCTCCTTCACGAGAGAGATGTTCCATTGCACCAGCAGTCGCTAGCTGACGAGCTTGATCTGGTATAAAATAAGAGAGAAACCATTCCTCAATAAAACGGCGCAAACTAGCAATGCGTGGGTTATCTGATAATTGACCTAGAGTTTTAATAGCCAGGGAACTGGGGTCATCCATTTGATAGTGAATTCTTTTGTCATTAATTTCGGGATTTTCACCACTAATTACTTCACCTCCACCATTTTCAAACTTCAGAAAATCAAATGGTTTTCCACGAGAATCTCGCTTCCATTTGATAGTTTCTCTTGAAATAATTGGCACTCCATTTTGTAAAGCAATAGCAACTGTATAGGTGATTTTTGGAGATTGATTATTTTCACGATACTTAATTACAATTTCAATTTCTTGACCTTGACAATCACGCGAGATAACTTCTTGAAATCTTCCTCGCTTTTCTAAGGCTTTGCGAACATTAGTAGTAAGGCAATCTGAAAGAAAACCGATCACATCAAAAAAAGTAGTCTTGCCACTACCATTAGGGCCTAGAAAAACGGAAAAAGGTTTGATATCTTTTAGGGTAATATTTTGCAAAACCCTATAGTTTTTGACCGAAATTTCTTCAATTCTTGCCATTACACTTTCACCTCCACAATTTTGGTGATATGGTTGCCAAAAATGCTAATAAATACAGTAAGGGTACGGTATACCGCACCCTTACTACAATTGTCAAAAACTACCAGATTTTTTCAGTAGCTTAAGAGCTAATTTTCTTAAGCATCATCTAAAGCTGCAATTCCAGGCAATACCTTGCCTTCAAGTAACTCCAAGCTAGCGCCGCCGCCAGTGGAGATATGGCTCATTTGGTCGGCTAAACCAACCTTTTCCACAGCCGCTACTGAGTCACCGCCGCCAATGATGGTAGTTGTGCCAGTTTTGCCGATTTCGGCAAGGGTATGAGCGATCGCTTCTGTACCTGCTGCAAACTTATCAAACTCAAACACACCCATCGGCCCGTTCCAAATTACCGTTTTGGTATCTGCAAGGGCATCTTGGAAAACTTTTACCGAATCTGGGCCAATATCCAAACCCATACCATCATCGGGGATGTTCTCAATGCTGACGGTTGTCGCATTAGCATCGGGAGCAAACTTATCTGCTGATACGATATCCGTGGGTAACAAGAAGGTAACGCCCCGTTCTTTAGCCTTAGCTTCCAAAGATTTCGCTAGTTCTAGCTTGTCTTCTTCCACCAACGACTTACCGACATTCAAACCACGGGCTTTGTAGAAGGTGAAAATCATCCCACCGCCGATGATCAGCTTGTCGCACTTTTCCAGCAAAGTTTCAATTACGCCAATTTTACTGGAAACTTTGGAACCGCCAATAATTGCCGCCAAAGGACGTTGGGGATTTTCAATGGCGTTTTGCAGATATTCTAATTCCTTCTCAACCAAATATCCAGCCACAGAAGGATTGAGGAATTTAGTCACACCTTCAGTAGAAGCATGGGCGCGGTGTGCAGTGCCAAAAGCATCATTTACATAAAAATCAGCATTAGCTGCCAATTTTTTCGCAAATTCTGGGTCGTTTTTCTCTTCCTCTGGGTAAAAACGCACATTTTCCAGTAACAGCACTTGACCATTTTGCAGGGCGCCAACTTTAGCTGCAACTTCATCACCAATGGAGTCATCAGTTTTAATGACTTCTTGCCCCAGTAACTCAGACAGACGCTTGGCAACGGGAGTTAGGCGTAATTTGTCATCCACACCCTTGGGACGGCCAAAATGGCTGGCGAGAATGACCTTAGCTCCCTTCTGCGTCAAATCTTGGATGGTTGGTAGAGCGGCGCGAATGCGAGTATCGTCAGTAATGTTGCCTTGATCGTCCACAGGCACATTAAAGTCAACCCGCACTAAGGCACGTTTCCCAGAGATATCAGCCGAAGATAAACTTGCTAAACTTTTTTTGGACACACCAAACTCTCCTGATTGCCTTTTTGTTATTGTTTTGAAAGTAGAACCATCAAGATTTTACCGGAGTCAGGGGTACCCAAGTGACAGA
>CAXUOL010000352.1:0-7041 GCA_964252435.1 uncultured Nostoc sp. | reverse complement strand
GATAGTGTAATTGATGAAATTGTTGAGGCTGTTAAAGAATTGTCAAAAAACCGCATTGGAGCTTTACTAATTGTGGAAACCACAGGGCCAATTGATGAGCGAGATTTTTCTGTGCCAGGAGTAAAGCTAAATGCGGAAGTTTCTAAAGAACTAATCCAGACAATTTTTCAGCCGAAAACTTTGTTACACGATGGAGCGACATTGATTCGTGGCTCCCGGATCGTGTCATCGGGTATAATTTTACCACTTTCGGGACGCACAGCCTCGCGCCAGTTGGGAACACGCCACCGGGCAGCAATGGGAATTACTGAGCGGGTCGAAAATTGCATTTGTGTCGTTGTCTCTGAAGAAACGGGTTCTATTTCCTTAGCGGAACGGGGAACCCTAAATAGACCGCTGACGATTCGGAAACTGAAAGAGTCATTAGAGGCTGTTTTGTCTCCAACCGTGGATAGGGAAGCAGTTGCTCCTGGTCTGTTGAGTTTTGTTCGTCGGATAGGTGGGAAGACACTAGCACTGGTTTCACGTTTACTCAGATTACCATCGACCGCTTCTCGAGATAAAAAATGACAGCACAACAAACGAAACTGCAAGATTTACCTACTGATTTAAAACGAGAATTATTGCCGCAGCACGTGGCGGTGATTATGGATGGTAATGGTCGATGGGCTAAACGTCAGGGTCTACCCCGAATTATGGGTCATAAACGAGGAGTAGATGCTCTTAAGGATTTACTTCGCTGTTGTCAGGATTGGGGAATTCAAGCGTTGACAGCTTATGCTTTTTCAACAGAGAACTGGAAAAGACCGCAAGAAGAAGTAGATTTTTTGATGACTTTGTTTCAAAGAGTTTTGCGTCAAGAACTGCGGGAAATGGTCGAAGAAAATGTTCAAATTAAGTTTGTAGGGAATTTGCAAGACTTGCCGCGATCGCTCCAACAAGAAATTTCCCGTTCAATGGAAGAAACTAAGGATAATCGTGGTATCCGGTTTTCGGTAGCAACTAATTATGGCGGACGGCAAGAGATTTTACAAGCTTGTCAGGCGATCGCAAAACAAGTCCAGCAAGGTATGCTACAACCCGATGAAATTGATGAACAGGTATTTGAAAGCCACTTGTACACAACCGGAATTACTGACCCAGATTTGTTAATCCGCACAAGTGGAGAAATGCGTCTTTCTAATTTCCTTCTTTGGCAAATGGCTTACGGGGAAATTTACATCACCGATACTCTTTGGCCTGATTTTGACCGGGCTGAATTTCACCGCGCCTTGTGTGCTTACCAGCAACGGGAACGGCGATTTGGGAAAGTTTAAAAAAATACTGCAAGCGATCGCCCTGCTCCCTTTTCAACAGCGATGCCTGCGGCGGTAAACTACGCATTTTGGTAAAATAAAGGGATTCAGTATTTGTTAGATGTAGTTATGCCAGAGGTTGCACGGTTCTATGGAATTGTGATTAAAGTGTTCTTTGGCGATCACCCTCCACCTCATTTTCATGCAATCTATGGCGAATACAATGCGTTAGTCAGTATTGAAGCACTTGAAATCATTGAAGGAGATTTGCCAAATCGGGCACAAAAGCTAGTCGTAGAGTGGGCAACTTTATACCAGCAAGAACTGTTGCAAATGTGGAATACCCAAGAGTTTCGTAAGCTACCTCCTTTGAAGTAAATTTAGGTTAAGAGCAGCTATGTTGTATCCGCGAATTCATCAAGCCAAAGCAATTGATGATACTACTCTAGTCATTGAATTTACCAATCAAGAGGTGAAAAAATACGATGTTCGTCATCTTTTAGATACTCCAATGTTTTCTCCACTTCGACAACCTGCTTTTTTTAAGAACTTTAAGGTTGAGCCAGGGGGTTATGGGATTGTGTGGAATGAGGAGATTGATCTTAGCGAGTATGAGCTTTGGAAGAATGGTGTGTCCTTGATGGAGAGTGAAGACAAGGCTTGCGATCGCAAACAGCCGCCATAACCCGTAGTTTACAGCCGCAGGCATCGCTCTTCCAGCAACACCCGCGATCGCCTCTTTCCTCTGAGTGAAGACCTGCTGGCAAATGGTTGGACGCTTTACAGTCAACGGTTAGATAAAGACTGGGGATTAACCGATTGCATCAGTTTTGTGGTTATGCTGAGTGAACAGATCACGAGGCGTTTACGAGCGATCGCCACTTTGAGCAAGCCGGATTTGTTAAGCTTTTGTAGTGGGTGATAGTTGCACGATCGCACCTTATAAATCGCACTCCTCCAACCCCCCAAAACGCGAATCGCATTTTCTGGTAGCGATCGCTTGACTTTTAAGACACTCGCTAGGATATTGGCGATCGCCTCACAAAAACGGCGATCGGACTATCGAGATAAGCCATCGCTATTTCATGTCTTTTAACTGGTTTTGGATCTGCCTATATTTTTCTCTTAAATCACCGTAGATATCATTGTTAACATTAAATTTTTCGTAGTTTTTGATTACATAATCAATCAGCTCATTAATGCGATCAACAGCTACGATAAACTCCTTTTCATCCGATCTAAACACTATTGTTGCGTATAAACAATCGATTAAGTGGTCATCGCCAGCAGAATCATCGCTCTGTAAATAGAGAATCATGGCTTGCAGGTAAAAGTTGAATGCATAGATTCCCATCCACATCAGGTCTTCCTGATAGTATGCACTGTTTTCGCGAAATAAAGCTTCAGCTTGTTCTAACGTTTTGTTGAAAAAATGTTCACAAGCGGAGATTTCATCCAATGAGTTGTAGACATTAATCTCTTCTTTTGTCGGAAGCCTCATTTAACATTCTCCTTTAGCTCGTTGGTAAAGTTGCACACTTCTCCAACCTTTTTATAAATTGAGCGAGTTGTGTCTCGTGCCCTTGTTTAGCTTTATCACTGCCCCTACCAATACTTCCTGGTAGAATGAAGTCGCAATTTTTTTTCAAGTAATTTTCTCGCCCGACCTTAACTGCCGTGAGGCAGGCGATTTTGATAGCACGTTCTGTGGGGGTATCAGTTCCTTTGCATGAAGAGCAGGTTTCCTCTAAAGCCTTATATGCTGTATGTATGGCTATGCATTCAGCTATTTTTTTATTGAGTTCCTCTTCCTTATCTTTCTTCTCTTTCTCTTCCCTATCTTTTTTTTCTTTCTCCTCTTTTTTCCTCTCTTCCTCCCTCTCCTTTTCTTTTACCGCGTCTCTGATGATTTGCGCCGCAAGGATGATGATAACAATGATTCCGATGATGATCAAAGCCTGTACTACGGCTGCACCTACAGCCAGTGGCGCAAGCGCGACTGCTACGCGTTGAATCTTACCTTGAGCCATTTCTGAGTTACCCGAATCAGATAAATCAGAAGTTGGAGAAGACATAAAAGGTGTGGAAAGGGATGCCTGCAAATTCTGCAAAAGTGTTGCAACGGTAGATGCTGCAACAGGCTGGGTTCCAGGAGGAGCCTTTGAATCCGTAGAGTCAGTTTGAGCAGCAATTCCAGGCAGAGTGATCGAACCCTGTGTTTCTTGGCTTAATCTAGCCAAATGACCATTCAAAGTTGCGATTTGATCGCTTGATAAATAGACCAAGTCTTGCCCAGCAACTTTCTGCATTGCTTGACCAATCTGTGCCATTAAACTAGCTTTTTTGTTTTCCAAAAACTCACTGCTATATTGCTCACCTTTCTCTTTCGCCCAATCGTAGGCATCACCTCCAGCTTGAGTGACAGTATCTACGGCTGCACTGCCTTTCTCTTTCGCCCAATCATAGGCATCACCTCCAGCTTGAGTGACAGTATCTACGGCTGCACTGCCTTTCTCTTTCGCCCAATCATAGGCATCACCTCCAGCTTGGCTAACAGTATCAACCGCTCCACTGGCTTTCTCTTTAGCCCAATCTAAGACACCTCCACCAGAACTATTTTCTGGTTCTTTTTTTTCTTCTTCTTCATCATCACCAAACCACGATCGCTGTACTCCCATTTCCGAAACAGAGGATATTTCGACCGATCGCTGTACTGTTTCCTCTTCATCACAAGCTGAACACTTTAGCTGAACATTTGGCTTGTTAGGAGCTTGCTTTGTTTGAACCATACCTGTTTGCTGCACCACATGGGTCAACTCATGAGCAGTCAAAGCATCCTTTGCAGGAGCCTTTCCTGCACCAAAGTAAATATCCTGCTTGTGCGTGAAGGCTTGGGCGTTCAAATCTTGATTCATCTGAACAGATTCGTTGCCTGTATGGACTCGCACCTGGCTGAAGTCGGCACCAAAGCGGGGTTCCATGAATGATCGCACCTCATCCGCTAAGGCACTCCCCCCACCTTTACTACTATTGAGCCGACTCTCAATATTATCCTCTGCTTGTAAGCCCCCATCAGTAGCCGATTCGATGGATGGCTTAGTTTGTACTTTGTCTTCTTCCTGTTCACAGGCTGCACATTTGCGCTGCAAGAAATCTTGTACAGGCTGTACACTAGGAGCGTTAAGTTTATCTGGCACAACCATCCGCATCACCTGATTTGCCATCCAATCTGCTTCCTGCTCATACTTGTCCCCTGGTTCTCCCACCGTCAGTTTGGCCTGGGGACGATGCAACGATATGCGACTAATGTCGTGACTAAAAGACCGTTGCCCAATGGCTTCTGATAACAAGGATTGCTCGTCAGCAGACTGCGCTTGTTGCTGGTTGATTGATTCCTCAGCTGCTGTTTGAATGACATTATTCGTTGGTAAACCAAAGCCGCGTGTTGGGTTTGCCAGCGTTGGAGTATGTGGTGAGACAAGGGACGGATTTGAAAAAGTTGATGTACCTGCTTTTTTCCACCCAAATGTGCGATCGCTCATCTCACCCTTCCTTCATTGATGGATAAAGCCCTAATTTATACTTTCAGGTATTTTTTATTAGCACATTTTATAATTTGTGGAAATGCGATCGCTATCGACTTTCGTCTAAATTTACAATCAAACCCAGCCACCAATTTCTGCTTCAGTGAGTTATCTGGGCATTACCACAAGACTTGTTAACTAAGGGGGAGAATTAGTTTTAACACTGCGATGCCTGGGGCGGTAAACTACGCACATTGGCGCGAATTTGAGCCATTGCAGTCGAGCCATCAACGACTTTGCCCCGCTCGGAGGCTTCCCACCCAACAGATGCTTCTTGTTGAAGGTCTTGCAGTTGTCCTTGATAAATGTCTTCTTGTTGTTCTAGGAGTTTTATACCCGTAAGAATAACTTTAGATCGCGTTCTGATACTTACCGAAGCGTCAGTTGACGTTTAACTAGGGCTTCTACTTCAGGTGGCAGAAAGAAAGATTTGCATAGATTTTTGGGCGAGTAGGAGTAACTTTAATTGTAAGCGATGTCTATCGACAAGCCGCTGCGCGTCTACGCTTTTGATGGGGGCTTTTGTCAGAGGCGATTCCTAAAGTAAGTTTTATTGCATGATATTATACTATTTGCTTGTGTAATTACACTATAAAATTTTGGTATAAAAAAGTAATGAGGAAAAATAAAATCAGTTATTTTTCGGTCGCCGCAGTTGCTTGGAACCAATTGGGCCAAGAA
Source organism: uncultured Nostoc sp. (assembly GCA_964252435.1). GTDB lineage: Bacteria > Cyanobacteriota > Cyanobacteriia > Cyanobacteriales > Nostocaceae > Nostoc. The sequence continues at coordinate 1,481 of CAXUOL010000352.1, read as the reverse complement.
TTTGATTCAGGCTACGCAACTGCTCTTCTGTACCCATACCAATTAGCCGATCTCCCGGCATTAAAATCGTGTCGCCAGTGGGGCCACCGATTAAAGTCCCATCAACACGGCGAATTGCCAGAACCAATGCCCCAGATTGCGATCGCAATCTCGCCTTTTGCAAACTTTGACCTACAAAAGGACAAAAAGCCGGGTCGAGTAAAAATTCTTCCATATACAACTGACGGTCTGCACCTGTCAAAATCCCGTCTACAAAGTCCAATACTTGGGGTCTGAGTGCCGCAGCAGCCATGCGCTTCCCACCAGTAATATAGGGGGATATCACTTCATCTGCACCACCGCGTCGTAACTTCTGCAAAGCTTCTTCTGTACTTGCTCGTGCGATCACCCGAATTCCTGAATTCAGCGTTTTTGCTGATAATACGATGTATAAATTTTCAGCATCAGAAGGAAGGGCTGCAACAATACACATCGCCCGTTCAATGCCGACTTTTAGGAGTGTGTCATCTAAGGTAGCGTCACCTTGGTATGCTGTATAACCTTCAGTCTGCGCCCTTTGTATTGATTCCATATCTGAATCAATCACTACAAAAGATACACCCTCTGCCCGAAATTCCTTGGCAATTTGACGACCAGTCCGACTAAATCCACAGATGATGTAATGTTCTGATAGGGATTCCATTAACCGCCTCTGTTGCTGTAGCCGAATTCCTTGTTGAAAGTAGCCTTGAATGATCGCTTCTGTAAATCTGTTGACAATGTAACCAATATTGACTACACCCAACAAAATCAGAGCAATTGTAAATAATCGTCCTCGGCTACCGAGTGGGTGCGTCTCTCCATATCCCACAGTTGCTAAAGTGATCACTGTCATGTAGGCTGCATCTTCCCATGACCAGCCCTCCACTAACGAGTACCACAAAGTGCCAATAAAGAAAACACCGCCAAGAGCGATCGCCCCAGCCATTAACTCTTTTTGGATACGTTGATATTTTTGCTCAAGTGTTGAGAATGAGGTAACAATAGTACTTTTAACCTACTTTTTCTAGTTTTCTGCTAACTTTTTAATATTCGTCCTTTTTAGTATATTTAAACTAAGTAAGTGGGCAAGAAGAAATCAAACTAAGTTATGCCATGTAAGATTAATTAAATTGACTCTTAGCAAGGGCTGGAGCCGCTTACTACAAACCTTTAATTATTCATACTTACTTACAAGTTATCTAAACAACTCATAACTACTTAGCTTTTCTCTTATTTTTAACTTATATAAGTTTCGCATTGAGGATTAACCGATGACTCAAGCACTACAAAGAAAACTAGTTACATTTGAAGAATTTATCGCTAAATACCCCGACAACTCAAATAAACGCTACGAATTACACGATGGAGTAGTAATCGAGATATTCGCACCTACAAGCGATCATGAGGAGATTATTTTATTTTTAATAGATACGACAGCGTTACATAGATGGTTCACGAAG
>CAXUOL010000351.1:0-7081 GCA_964252435.1 uncultured Nostoc sp. | reverse complement strand
TACTTGAAACGCTTGTAAATCAGCGCCTTTTAGGGAACGAAACAGCCCTGCCCTTAAAAAGGGGGAACCGGAATCAAAGTCCCCCTTAAAAAGGGGGATTTAGAGGGGGATCTAAAATTTTTGATACCGACAAGAGGACTTTTAAAACATCCTCTAATATTTCTAGCTAAGTTCTGTCGCATTTATGCAACACCTCATAGACATCTCCGAAAAAGGGTGTTGCATAAATGCTGGATGATTTTAATACTTCTGTGGGATGGTCATCTTGTCATAGGAGTCAAGTTAAGAAAAGTAGATTCCTGTCAAGAGGGTAAAACTCAATGGTTGTTCTCAACACCCTTTATTAAGCTGTCTAGGTTCAACATTAGACATCTCCAGAAATTAAATATGCGTTACCCAGAACCCTTGTAAAGACGTAGCAGTGCTACGTCTCTACATTCTTTTTCGGAGATGTCTATTAAACACTTGTGACAATATTACTCAGGGTGCTTTTCTGGGCATCTTATATATTACAAGTTATGTTAACCAATAAATCAGATGGGGCAGCCACAAAAACCTATAGCCGCCGAACAGCAGATCCTCTCTTTGGGGCGCGTCCTCCAGAGCCTTAGAGAAGAAGATGATGTTGACGTTCTGATTGAAACTACTATTTCTTATCTCAAGGAAGAGTTTGACTACAAACTGATTTGGATTGCTCTTTACGATCGCCTGAATCACATATTATTCGGAAAAGGGGGCATCACACCCGATCATGACATGAGCTTTTTACGCCAAAGAGTTGTTCTCAGTCCTGGGGATTTATTAGAACAAGTAGTAATTGAACAGCATCCTTTAGGCATTGCTGATTTGCAAACTGAAATCCGTGCCGCCGAATGGCGAAAAATTGCCGAAAAATTCCACATCCAAGGAACGATTCTTTTACCAATTCGCTACAAAGACCGTTGCTTGGGCTTGCTGTTATTGGGTTCAGAACGTTGGGGCTACCTACTGACAGGAGAGACAAAAGCACGTTTGATGATGGTTTTAGGTGAACTAGGGGCAGTGCTTTATCAAAATGAGATGCATAAGCAGCAAAAGCAAACCAGGCGAACTGACGAGCCATTATTAGAATTGCTAGAAAATTTACGCACCCTCAATAACCTGAATCAAAGACTTGAAGTAGCAGTGCAAGCAACTCATAAATTTGTCTCCCCCAACCGGACAAATGTTTACTGGTTTGAGCGCGAAGGGCGCTACTTTTGGTGTCGAATGAGCAATCATCTGGTCAAAATGGATCGCAATTCTAGCAGTCAGCAAGCAGCGGGAATGACTGTACAGGAGTTGAGCGATTTTTATTATGCTTTGGCAGTTAACCAAATAGTCTCGATTGGTGATGCCCGCAGTTCTTTAAATAGTCATTTTACAGCTAAATTGCTGCAACGCTTGCAGGTGCGATCGCTCCTAGCAGCTCCGATTATCTGGCAAAAAAACTTAGTCGGTTTTCTGGCGGTGGAAAGCAATGAACCTCGCATCTGGACAGACACAGACAAAAATTTCGTCCAGGGTGTTGCTGGTTTAATCTCCTTAGTTACACCTACCGAAAGCATGGAAAGCACTATTAAACAGATTCAAGAGGATGCGCAACTGACTAGCCAAGTTGCCCAAGGTATCTATAACGAACATGACCTTCAGGTAACTTTACATAATTGTGCTAAAAGAGTGTTAGCTCGATTAGGTGCTACCCGCTTTTTGCTGTTGCAGTACGATCCTGAGCAGAAGAATTATCAATTTACTTACCAAAGTCAGCCCCATAATCGCCGACCATTGACATTTACCCTTCATACTCTCAAAGAATTAGATGGGCAGCTTTTGCAAAGTTCAACTCAAGCGGTGGAAATTGAGAACTTAGATGAAGATTTACGCTTTTTTAACTGGCGGCCCTCGTTGTTAGAGAATAATGTGCGATCGCTACTTGTTTGTAAATGCACTCACGAACATATACCAACAGCACTTTTAGTCATCACTCATGAAAGCCATCGTTCTTGGACAACTCTAGAAAAAGAATTGCTGTGGGCTGTCAGTCAACAGATTGGTGTAATTGTTCGTCAGTGGCAATTACATAACCGCACCACCCAGCAGCAAAAAACTTCTCAGGCATTTGAGCAATGCTTACGCATCCTCACACAATCCCAGAACAGGATTGAGGTCGAAAAAAAGCATTTAGAACATACAGCCCTTGAACAAATAGCATCAATTTTGGCCTGTCCCCTAGCGCTAATGCTATCCTGGGCACCTGGCGAAAGTTGGGCAGAAATTATTCCTGGAGTGATTGACAATAGCCAATTTGGGATTTTTTCTGATGTATCTATTTCTATCCAGACTGAAGCCTTAATTCAGTGGGCACTTGCTACAGAGAGTTACCTGACTTTGAAGGTGGATAATTTACCTCCAGAAACCCGGAAATGGTTGAATGTTCCAGACAAAAGTCAAATTTTGGTAATGGCATTACATACAACTGCTGTTTATGAAACTACAGGTGTAGTGTTGCTAGTAGACTATCAAGAGCGTCGCTGGTCAGAACAAAACCTCAGTGCAACAGCAACTCTGATTTCTCAATTAGCCTGGTGGCGTCGTGAAAAGCAAATTACCCGACTTTTAGAATCCACAACCGAAGAATTACGACAACTTAACTGGTACAAACATCGTCGTCTAGAGGAAATTCAAAGAATAACGGCGCACTCCCTGAAACAAATACATGATTTGGGCATTCCTGCTAATGAATTGACTCAGATGCGCTACCAGCTATTGCTGCGGCAGTTAGATCATACAGCCACCTCCATGAGTGGAATGCTAAAACTTGAGAACTGGCAGCTACATATCAGTTGGGAAACTATGCCCATAGCCAGTTTACTGAAGCGATCGCTCGAACGGATTGAAAATTTACTCAAACAACAAAAGTTGTGGATTGGTGTACATGGTTTGGGACAACCAATTGACGAGCAAGAATCACCCAAGAATTCTTCATTAGTTAGAGGCGTTCCTACCTCCAGCGCTCAATCTGCAATGGCGATCGCTGGTGATATTGTCAAAATAGAATTAGTTATCCATGAATTATTGGTTACTGCCTGTAACCGTTCTCAAACCAGTAGCAGAATTGATATTTGGTGTCGCCGTTTAGATGCGTCAAAACCCTCAGATACAAAATATTCTTCTACAAGTGGCGGGGCTGAACATCAGACATCGCTAGAATTATCGATCACATATAACGGTGCGATCGAACCACAGCTACTCACAGAACTACACGATAATACACCTAAAGATGTGCTTGCTCCTTCCAACCTCGACCAACCACCAGCTTTACATCTGGCGATCTGCCAAAACCTCATGCAAGAACTAGGAGGAGAGTTGAATTTCTATCAGTTACCAGATAATCGGGTAGTCAGTCGTTTGTTGTTGCCGTTAGCTGTTCATGATTCTTAGTACAGCTTTGTATAAAATCGTGGTGAATTAAGGGTTGCTTAACCGAACGTATTGCTACCAATTTTCACTTCGACAATTGGTAGAGGCGATCGTTGCTTGATTTTACAGTGACTTCCTTGCTCATCAAAGGATGCTTTGGCAACAACGTCACTTATGTCAACTACTTCTACATGAATCCTTACGTAAATACCAATAAAAAAACTCTCTGTTTCACGCAAACTTTACAAGAAACAAATAGATCGTGGTTAGTATAAGTATGTAACCAATTATTCACCGCCCAAAACTAATGACTAAATCACTGATGCGGTTATTACTGAAATAATGGTGCAGTAACGGTAAACAAAAATTCGTTCTTAGAATAGAAGATTTCTTCTGCATAAGACAAAAACGGCTTGAGAATTTCCCAAGTTGTTCATCATGCTTGCTTATATTTTACTCCTGCTCATTAGCAAGGAGTCAGTAAGCATGACAAATTTACAATCCTAGCATTATAAAAGTAAAAATGAGCAATTGTATGAAACAGTACATCAAAACCAAAATTGTAAAGCGTTTTTTGACACTAGCTACTCCAGCGATCGCTACTTCGATATTGGCAACCTTACCGAGCCAAGCTGCTACCATTGCATATTCTGAGTCAAAATTCAACATCAACAACTTTAGTAGCAGCCCTTTAGATGTTAGGACTTTGACTGATACTTTAACCAACACAATTAGCACAGGTGGTCAAGTAACTGCTGATGTTAAGGCTGAGGCTAAGTTTAATATCGATGCAAACAACTCTGCCTCTAATTTGTCCTTCAGCCAAGCTCAAGGTCAGGGTGATGGCTATACAGGGTCGGCAGAAAGCTTGGCTGCGATTATCGGTTATGATTTTATAGTAGACAAAGAGTTTTCTTTTGATTTCAGTGGCTTATTTAACCTTAAAACATCCATTGATGATCCAGTGACTGAACGTGCAAATGCTCGTGGAGAGTTCTTATATGAGTTATACGACAGCGAGACTCGTGAGCTTTTGGACTCTTTCAAGATTTCTGGAAATTTATCAACTATAGGTAACAATGATGCTTTTGTATTTAAACCGAGTATTAGCATAACTCTTGATTCAAGTCAAACTTATATTGATAAATCTTTTGGCGGAACACAGGAATATGCTTTGACTAGCTTTAAGGGTAAATATTCCCGTACTTTCGATAAGTCAACTCGTTTAACTTTAATAGAATCTAAAAGTAACCAGGTAAGTGTATATACAGTCCCAGAACCCTCAACAATTCTAGGTTCGCTGTTTAGTTGCACTATGTTTGGTGCTGTCTCGATACGCAAGCGTAAAAGAGCTTCTTCGGCTGCATTGTTGGTTAATAAGGATTTAAGGTCTGTTTAGTATGTTTGCACTAAGAGAAGTTCAGGTCAGGGATAGCAAAAGCAAAGTCACATTAATTCATCGTAAAAGCGAACTGGCTAAAAGAGACTGATAAGCCAGACCAAAACGGTAATAGTTATTCGGGGTTGCTATTATGCCCTGCTCTATACCAAAAGGTAGCAAACTTATGTAAGGTCAGCAAAACCGTTAGAAATACTGAGACAGAGGATATATCGAACTGCGCTCCGTCCCTACTCTATTCTTTTTACTTTTGGCTAATGTCGCTCTGCATGGTCTAGAAACCATAATATAGCGGTTCCCATTTAGATGCGGTACACAACTTTATATCACAAGGTGTAGGGGCATGGCTTATCATGCCACTACAGGTGTAACTCACATAAACGAGAACCGCTATAAAAAGCGTCTTCCCTAAAAAAATAAAAAATTAAGGGGAAATGGCATTTATCAAAACTTTAAGTCATTAGGTATGCAAATGATTTTGTGATTTTGCACCCTGACATACAAGCATAAAATAAATGCAAATAAATAGCTATAAAAATGAATGGTTTTAAACCCGGAGTACCCCTTTTACAGTTGTCATAAAACCGAGAGATAGAAGACCATGCTCGTTCTGCACTGGCAAGTCTTGCCATTGAGTTAAGTTCATTAGCAAAAGGAAAGTTAGCCGCAAATACAGCATAATCAATTCAATATTCATGCAAATCGTTTTTAGCTGTATTTTTAACATCCATCCATAGTTAAATACAGCTCTTCCAAATCAATTTTGCAGTCAGAATTGCATCATCTACTGCCGCTATCTGGGCTGACTTATCATAAGCTTTGAACTCAAAAACAAGCATAGTCATTGAGCAACGCCGAAGTGTCGCTTTTACCTACTATCTTATACTGTTATATGTGGTATGAGATAGAGGTATAGAAATATTCCTAACAAGCTTTTATGGGCGATGTCCATAAAAGCTTTCTACAATCTGGTTATGCCAGCTTTAGGAAACTGTTGCCGTTGTAACGACAGATGCAATAGCCTTATCACCATCAGTAATAGCGCCAGCAATACCGCCAGCAAAAGCACCTTCAATAGTACCTGTAATACTGGATTTGCCTATTTTATAACTGCTCTTGTTAGCAGTAGAATAAGCACGTGCGAAAGCAGTTGCAACTCCCCCTTGTACTTGACTAAGATCGGAAACTTCATCTTCACAAAAACTGAGATCGGAAATTTTTAATCGTTCCATAAAAAAGCTCTCTTTGAAAAACGAATGTCTTGCTGAAAGTTTTGATAACTTTCAGCAATTTTTCTATCTAAAATGCACAGTAGTACACTATTGTACTAAGGCATATTTAGCCAGCAGCAGAACTAGATTCACCGTAACTAGCAGATTTGCTGTATTTCTTGGTGACAGCAACGGTGCTAACGACAATATTGGTGGCAGTGATGTTTGGACCAAAAGCGAATGCTTTTGCCTTAGCATCTGCAAAAGCTAATCCACCTTGAACATTTTCAGTTTCAAGAACGGTTTCTACATGAGATAGATCATTGATAATCATGATTTTACTTTCCTAAAAATTAGTAAGGTCAACTTGTTTGTTGTCGTGCCACTACAACTTGTTTTTTAGTGACATACAAACAATAGCACTATTAGAATTAGATGAATAGTAGTTTTACGTAAATTTTCTCTTAAAAAATAAAAAACATTATACTATCAAGTTATTTACAGTATTTAGCATTTATAAATTGTTTAAAAAAGCCCTTTGCTATGTATTATCAAGCTACTTACAACTTTTAGTATTTAGAGATTGTTTTAAAAGTGTTTATATATGACTCTAGGCACTTTTAATCCCCCTAACCTCCAGGAGTGTTTGATTCGATCAAGGATATTGTCAACAATATAGGCAATAAATTTGGGGAAGTTAGTAATCGAAAAATTACTATCTCAAAGAGTCAATTTCAGTGCGTTGGCGAAACCTTGCTGGAGGCGTCACCATTTTCTGGTGCAATCAGATTTTTTATTCACCTGATTTTTTTGCTTGAAACGCTTGTAAATCAGAACCTTTTAGGCAATGAAACATCCCTAACTCGTCAGGGGTGGGCAGAGGCTGGAAATGCTGCCTCCCACTAGGTATTCCCAGTCTCCGACAGGCAATGAGATAATCTGCTAAAAGCTTTAACCTTAAGTTGACGCCAATGCAATGCCTTGCGCCCCTACAAATCTAGAAATAATTTGGGATAATTTATTTTTTGCAAGT
>CAXUOL010000350.1:0-7086 GCA_964252435.1 uncultured Nostoc sp. | reverse complement strand
AACGCTAATGCTGCTGTACCAGCGATCGCACCCCACTGGAAAAGCGGATTTTTATCTAGCCAGTCGGAAATGCTAGGTACAACTAAGTTACTAAAATCACCTTCAACTCTGTCGTCTTCAAGAACAGATTGGTAAAAATTATTTGGTGCATCTTCAGACTTCGGCTCAGAAGAACGTAATAAATCGAAGCCGACGAGCAGTAACAGTGAATCTACTAATGATGGGGAAACGCGCTGTACCACATCTAATATTTTAGCTACATCCCCAACCAAGAAGTCACGAGTTGGATGTTCGGCTACGTAGAGGATAGCATCAGCTACAAGTTTGGGGTCGTAGTAAGGTGGTATCCCGGAAGGCTTTACGCCTAATTTCGTCAGACCATTATTCCAAAAGGGGGTATTAATCACCGCTGGTTTCACACTCGTGACGCTGATCGGCCATTTTTCATGTTGCAACTCAAGGCGCATGGCTTCGATAAAGCCCTCAACTCCGTGCTTGGCTGCGGAGTAAGCACTTTGGTAGGGGAGCGATCGCCTACCTTCCATTGAAGAGACGTGGATCAGTGCCCCCCGTCCCTCACACTTCAGATGGGGTAGGGCTGCCATTGCACCATACACTTGTCCCAGGAGATCGACATCAATGACATGCTTAAACTCTTCTGGTGTTGTGTTGTCGAAAGTGGCAAAGATGCCGATCGCAGAGACATGTACCCATGTATCGAGCCGCCCGTACACTTCCACAGTTTTATCTGCGATCGCTTTAACTTGCTCAAACACTTCCACATCAGCTACGCAAAAAGTTGCCTCACCGCCAAAGCCGCGAATCTCCTCCACTAAAGACTTTAGCTTCAATTCACTGCGAGCCGAGACTACCACTTTTGCCCCGCGTCTTGCAAACTCAAGAGCTGTGACACGTCCGATCCCGCTGGAGGCTCCAACGACAGAAACGACTTGCTGATTGATTGGCTTTAATTGCATAAGTGTTACTTTTTAAAATAAATTAGGGATTGGGAATTGGCTTCGACAGCGTTAGAGACTTTAGCTTCAGTAAGTAATTCAGTCGCTTTGTTAGTATCATTTGTTATTAAAAATATTTCTTAATAACTCTCCTATACATATCAGGGCTTACGCAAAATTATGAAAAAACGAACCACAAAGGACGCATTCGCGCAGCGTCTCGTAAGAGTTGGACACGTTCGCGCAGCGTCTCGCAGAGAAGGAATAGGAGTTTTAGAGGGTTTTTGCGTAAGTCCTAACATATATGTCTTGATTTTCTGGGTGATGGGTTGCATCCAAATCAATGGTGCAGTGTGTGGCAATGCTGCAACTTTATCTTCTTAAATCTGTTTAAGGGAGCCATTGTAATCCCTTATTCTGTAATTTCTGCTCAATATGCTGCATTTCTTCGATAGTTTCTCCAGTAACGATCGCATAAATTTCGGTGTAGATTTTTCCGTATTTGACCCTCTCTAAAGCCGACAGAACGATTAAGTCTTTGCGATCTAGTTCTGGTTTTAAGGTGACTAAAATTGAATCTAACGTTCCTTCCATGCGGTAGCTACTAGAATATTTAGCAACTTCCTTTCCCAGTCCCAGTAGGGTGTGACGCTGCAAGCATAACGGAGTCGATCCATTAACTCGGAAATTGGCATCGATCGCATAAAACTGCCCATCTTTATCTTCCAGTACATCGAACCCAATTACGCCGAAATAACCATGTTTGTAAGCATACTGACCAATGGCAGCAATCATTTCAAAGAACTTGCTCATGTCGGTGTTGCGGTAGTCAATTAGTCCCCCTAAATAATTACCTTCTGGAGTGACGAGTTGGCTGGTAGTGCCGATGAGGGTTTTCTCTCCCGCCTTGTTGACATAGAACTGTACGCAGTAATTCTGCACCTCATTCTTGATGAACTCTGAGACAATAATTCTATCGAGCAACTTAATATCCAGATATTTATTGATTTCTTCAAGACAGTAGTTGAGATCGCTGAGGCTTTTGATGATATAAGTGCCTTCTCCTGAGAGTCCGTGGGACGTTTTAATTAAGTAGGGAAATTGTGGTAACTGAATGTCTTCCAGACTACAGGTGTGCAAATTGTAACTCTCGTATTTTGGACATTGCACCCCCAGTTCGGCTAGGGTTACTTTGCTGAGTAAGCGGTAATGGGTGTCTGAATCGATAGCGTGTTTTTCAGGTTTTAGACGATCAAAGGGAAATAGAGTGATGAGTTTGTCAAAGCGTTCGCTGTGACTAAGGTCATCCAGATAAGTTAAGCGATCCATCATTAACTTATTGGAGTAGCTGAAGCCGAAATGCTCTTGCCAGTATGCAAGCAGCGACTTTGGCGGTGGATTAATCGCAATTCCTGGAATGCGATCGCCTAACACAGCTAAAATTTTCCAAGGTTCCTTTTGGCAAATCTTGTCAAAGGAGGTTTTGGTGGCTTCACTACTGCCATCTTGAATAAAATATTTTTCCAGGTTGGGATAAGCAGCCCAACTAGCAGTTGCAGGGTAATTTAGGATAAACCCATAAGATGCGTCTGTGATATCTTGAGCAAATAAATCGGAAAGAGAACTTCCTTGAAAGTATTGAAAGTTATATTGTGAGTTCATTTAGCCCTCCCAGAAACCGTATCCTCAAACAATTGGACAGATACATCTTCTGTCTGCACTCCTACCAGCAGTACCCTGTCTTGCTCAGAGGCAATTTCTTTAGTAATTGCAACTAAGACTTGGGCAAATTTCGGCGAAATGAATCTATCTTTTGGTTTACTTTGTTTAAACAAACGTTGTAATTGTTTTGTTTTACTAGATTTGATAGCCTGAAGATTGCCATATTTTGTTTGCATAAAGCTAATATTTGATAATTGGCTTTTATTTATATATCTTACTTATCTTTTAATTAATTCTATCAACCGAAAGAAGTAAATTAGTTTATTTATTATCCTAAAATAACATTGGTCCTAAATGATTGTTTCTCTGACAAAAAAATAAGCATGAAGGTGTAAATATGTAAATATCTCAACACAGAGATATTTAACCTAATTTTTCTGCCTGCTAGTGCGATCGCAATACGCTTCGGTTAAGGTTTTTTGATGAAAATTATTGCTCGTCAAAGACGCGATAAATCGCCGTCTCTTGCCTTAACCGAAATTATTTAGCATACACCATTTCACAACTCAACGATGAAACTATCTCGTAGATGAAAGTCAGCCTCCACGCCTCGATGAGTTAACGCCCAGTAAGTCACTTCACCATCTCTGTATTTAATAACTGTAGTAATGGCAACTTCAATAGCTTGTTCTGCTAAGACAATTTTATCCAAATTAACATTTAAAGCCAGTGCTAGACTATCAGCTTGATTTTGAACATTAAATGGTAGCTTTTCTAAAGCTGTTTCTTCTTGCATCCCTTGACGATACCCATCAAAGCGATAGATATTCCAGTCTCCGGCGGGGGAGAGGTTGAATTCCCAATAACGTTGAGAATTCTTGATGCCAAGGAAGAACTCAAAACAAGTGTCTTCCCACAATTCGTGCTTGCGTGATGGTGCATTTGATAGTGGAGCGATCGCAATTTCTTTTAAGTCACCTCCAAGGGTATAACAGATGGCAAGTTGATTAGTATTTCGAGAGATATTGCCTGTAATTTTCAAATTAGAAAATAACTCGGTAGAAGGGAAGGGTTGCAGGGAAAATGTCTGCTTGTTCATTTCATATCTTTGATAATGTTGCGAATCTGCGTTTCTTGAGATTCAATACTTTCAGTCAGCTTAAACTGGACGATCGCTCTTGCTAAGTTATGTTCTGGGTGCTTAACTTTGAAGTAGACATTCCCTGCTAAATAATCAGCAAAAAATCTCAGTCCTAGTTCAAAAGTAATTAAACGAATTGCATCGTATATATATGCATAATCATTCTCGGTCAAAAATGCCTTAGCCACAGCGAGATAACCCTGGAGGATTTCTTGACACAAATCGGTATCGAAATAAATACTTTCCCAATTCTCGGTTTCTTCGCCAGCAGGATTGCAACCCGATCGCAGGCAATCACCAATATCGTAATGTACCAGACCGGGTTTCACGGTGTCTAGGTCGATGACGCTGACGGCTTGCTGGGTAACAATGTCAAACATCACGTTATTAATTTTGGGATCGCCGTGCATCAGACGCAGGGGTAGTTTGCCTTCAGCTTTGGCATTTTCTAGGATATGTGCAAAGGCTTGGCGATCGCTAACAAACTGTAAGCAATAATTAACTTCAGAAGATTGAGGCGCACCGATTTTCGGTAAAACTTCCTCGTAATGCTGGAGATAAAACGGTGTAATATGAAACCCTTTGAGGGTGTCAGCAAGTTTTTGTGCTGGCAAATCGCTGATTAAATTATGGAACATTCCCAAGGCATAACCGATTTCTTTCGCGTGGGAGCGATCGCACATACTATCAAAAGACTGGGAGCCTTGAATAAAGCTAATTGCCCGCCAAAATGAGCCATCTGCATCCTTCCAGTAGTCTTGAGCGTTTTTAGTCAACAGTACGCGTGGCACTTCCCAGCGACGATTAAGGGGTGTATCCTGCAACCGTTTCTGTACGTGTTCAGTTAAGGTACGCATATTCTGCATAATCAGTTGTGGCTGACGAAATACCTGTGTGTTAATGCGTTGCAGGACAAAATGTTGTTCCTTTGAGGAATCTAGAGTTGCTAAAAAGGTGTCATTTATATTACCACTGCCAAATGCTTTAACGCCTGTAACCTTCCCCAGTTGGGCGAATTGGTTAGCGATCGCCACCAGATTTTCTGCGCCCTGTGTATTGAATTCTTCTATCATCTGTTTCACCTCTACTACTCCTCACGTACATTGCACGAAAGCAATAGGGGATATCGTAGCGCAAGTGTCAAGATAATTCGTAATTCGTAATTAAAAAGGGTTTGTCTGCCAATGCTACAAAAAGTTCTACCTAACTTACTGGTCAGTCTTTTGGCTGTAGGGTTGGTTCTGCAACCGATTGCCACCCATTCTCAGACTGTGATATGTGCTTTTAAGAATGGACATTTATTTAAACTGTCTTTAGTAATCAGTCAAGTTAGACCAGGTGGCAGTTGTGAAGCAAACGACAACTTAAGTTTATTTGCTGATACTTTCATTAGTACGTGCTGCAAAGCATCAATTAGACGGGAGTTTCCCAGCCAGTATTTAAACTCCTATTTAGAAGACATCAAAAATGATAAATCAGCCCCGGCAAAAAGGGCTTGGAAGTTATTGAATGATGGTAGATTCAAGAAGTAGTCTCAGAGAAGATTAAATGAAACCCGAAAGTGCAGATAAAACAGAATCTTTCTACATAGCTGTAATTTTGTACGAATCATCCTCCGATGCACCAAATTATCAACCGTTGTACCAAGAATGCTTTGTACTGCTCAAAGCCAGTTCTTTAGAGAAAGCGAAAGAAAAGGCAGTATGTTATGGGAAAAAAGAAGAAGTAAGCTACCAAAATGAGGACGGAGAAAATATTACCTGGTCTTTGAAACAGGTGATAGATGTGAATTCAGTATTGTATGATGACTTTGATTCAGCTAGTAATGGTGTTGACTTATACGCTAGACATTTTCGTAATTATGAGGCTTACCACTCATTTGAACCATTATTATCTCAAGAGGAATTGTGACTTGTAAAATTTTTCTTCAATTATGAATTTTGAAAGATACTGTATGCTAATACGGGGCGCGAGCGCTCGCGCCCCGTGCTAATTCAATATTTAGCGAATCTCGTCATTATCAATCCATTCATCATAGGATGAGTCATAACCCGCGTAGTGAACAAAGTATTGCTGACCTTGGATTTGCTCAATCGTTGCGGAATACCAAGCCTCTTGGTCATCATCCCAACATTTTACCTTTTGACCTACTGCATATCCATTTTCATCAGCAGAGCGAAGATCGCGAGTCCGAATGTCATCTTCGCCTACCCACTCGTCATAAGATGAACCGTAACCAAGGTAATGAACAAAGAACTGGTCATCTTGGATTTTCTCAATTGTTCCCTGATACCAATCCTCGTCATCATTATCCCAGACTTCTACTGTTTTGCTTACTTCATACTGATTCTTATATGCTTTAACAGCAGATGAGACATCTTGAATCGGCTTTTGTTCCTCTTGTTTGATTTCCTCTTTTACTAGAGTGTATGCTTGCAAAATCAAACTGCGAGCGACAGTTTGAATTCCTGTATGCTCGTAGTAATTGGTAGTTTGATCTAAGAATGCTGCGACTAAATCTAAATTATCATCAGCAATCTGAATAAAATTACCCAAATTACTAGAAATTGATTGCGGGGTTATGCCTGTCTTGGATACTAAATTATTCATCCAGCCTTGCACAGAGTTAAAACCCTGACTGATAAAACCAACTTTATCAGAAGGATTACTGCCTGGAAGAAAGTTATTAACGGCTAAGAAAACCGGATTTTGAGTTATTGCACTAGCATCAGTACCACTAATAACTCCGTGAATTTTGCTGAGAAAGTCAGGGCCCAAAGGTAGAATTCCATCTAGACAAACTAAAGCTACCATCCGCATTAGGGATGCATTTTGATAGTTGTTAGTCAGGGAATTAGCAAACTCTTGGGGATTAGGTTGAGGAATGCCGTTTAGTTTACAAAAGGCGATGATTTCGACGGCGATTTTTAGTGCTAAGTCAATGGATTGAGTGACATCAGCTTTGGGAGTAATTTTGCCTAAAAAAGAAAGAAAGCCGATTTTTTCACTAACTTTATTCGCTAAAGCTGCCGCTGCCATAGCTGTGTCTGCCTTATCAATTGTTTGATAAAGTTTGATTGCAAACTGGTAGCCTTTTTGAGGATCTTCGTATAGCACAACAGCGCGATCGCGGATTTTTTGAATTACCTTAGCATCGGTTTCTCCAGTAATGGCGCGAATATTATTGTCAAACCCCGTCAAATTGCTCCATTCACCTGGTGCTAGATAATCAAGAGCCTTTAAAACTTTGACAGTAATATTGTCAGTCGGTAATTCGTCAACCAACTGAATAATTGATTTATCCATCAGCCGATCCTCAAAACTCAA
>CAXUOL010000349.1:0-7139 GCA_964252435.1 uncultured Nostoc sp. | reverse complement strand
TAAAACTATAGGTTTTGATGGCGAGTTTGTTGAACCAAAAGCTGTAGGACTTCCACATATCCTGAACTAGCAGAGTTGGGTAGAGATTTTGCACTGTGGTTTTTACCGATGCTACAGTCCATAAGGGTTGCATATCATGTTTGCTAACATCTACTAATTTATATTAGGTATTTATATGGCTCAACCAATTGAGGATGGTAGTAATAGCATTTCCCCTCAGATAAAAGCTCAGTTTAGCTCCTTTATTGAGCCATTCTTCTCACAATATCATCGCGATCGCTGCTATCCAGGACTTATTTTTAGGCAAGGAAAGCGGACAATGCTGCAAATTAATGTACCTGCGAGTGACTTTTCTGGTCTTCTGCAAGCAAAACCATCCACTGGGAATGATCCTGATTCTGGTAAAAATCGCCCAGAGGTTAAAGGTCATGCTGATGAAATTCAAAAATATATTGTTGAACGTTCTCGAAAAGGAAAACCTTGGATTGTCGGAACTCTGACTGCTAATGTAGCTCCAAAAGACATAACAATTCTTGAATTGGGTAGGGGCATTTGTCTAGTTGTTATTCGTCGTGGAGTCAAGTTAGATATAACGGATGGACAACATCGTAAACGTGCAATTCACGAATTAATAGAAAGTACTGAAAGCCACTTAATCAGTGATGATGATTTTGCAATTACTCTAGTTTTAGAGGGTGACTTTCAACAGTGTCAGGCAGATTTCAGAGACATGGCTCAAACCAAACAACTAGATAAATCATTATTATTATCATTTGGTGAGTTCTCTGGTCGAGTTGGCATTACTAAAGAATTAATAAAACGAGTTCCAATGTTTCAGGGTAAGACAGAAAAGATTAAATCAAGTCCTGCAACTAAACAAAAGCTGATTTATACAACTAATTTTATAGCTAGGTTTGTAAGTTGCGTTTTTACTAACGATCCAAGTAATCAGCTTCGAGATTATGATGTTTATCAAGCATCTGATGCTTTGGTTATTTGTCTTAATCGATTTTTCTCAGAATGCAGTAACACTGAGTATATTACTGATGCAACTGTTGAAGAACTAACAATAGATGAAGTAGCTGCATTTAAAGAAGACTGTATTTTAGGTGTAAGTGTGGGGCTGGAAGTTTTAGGGCGTTTATTGCACTATATATACGAGTCAGAAAACAATTCTTTTAATGAAGAAAAAATTTTACAACTAGCACAACTAGATTGGTCAAGAGAAAACCAACTTTGGAAGGATAACGTAGTTAGAATAGATCCCAAACCTAAAAACCCAGATAAGCCTTATAAGTTATCTACTGCTGCAAATGCTGTAACTGATGCAGTCAAGATAGTAAAAATCCGACTTGAATGGATATAAATCATTACTTATAAGCAGCACTTAAAAATCAAGAAAGGAACTTGGTAAGATCAAATTCCTCTTCTTGTTGCTCCTTATTAGTTCGCTCATAATTGAGAAATAATAAAATTCGCTCTGAGTAATCTACTGAGCCACGCAATTCATTTTGTAATATCTCTAGTCCACCGTTAGCATATTCTTCAAAAATACTGTTGCGTTGTCTTTCATATTCTTCTTCATTAAGAGATAGCGTTTTGATATCTTTAGTTTCATTAATTGCTAATAATTTTATTAAAATATCATTTCCCATTGAGGCAAAATACTCTATTCTGATTGGCGATGGTTCCCTTTTAGAAATCTCTCCCAAAGCCACCCGCTTTTTATGCTTTGCACCCAAAGCTGCTGCAAACACAATTACATCAGCAAAAGTATGAAAAGGGCCTGTTCCACCATCTGAAGATGTTAAATCCTTCACCAACTCAGCCTTATCTTTAGCAACTCTGATTCTGCCAGTTTCAGCCATTGTTTTAATATCTACATTGTTGCTATTTTAACCGAAAGTTAAAAGCGATAGTAATTATTAACGCATTATTTTATACTAGTATGTGGGCGATCGCTAGACAAACAAATTATCCACTAACATAGTCCATCCTGGGACTGCGGGTTCAGCTTCAGCCACCTCATCAGGGCGATAGATTTGCGGTTCTTCAGGATTACTAGCACGATATACTCTAATAACTTCCTGCACATCCTGGTAAAAATCCAGTTGGAGACATCAGCACCAATTTTCCATTAACAAGCTCTGCTTTACAATTGTCAGGTAAGTGGTACAAATCTTCAATAGTTGCTTCAGTTTTAATACTCATAAAACCCCTAATCATGAATCGAGGATAATCCTAATTTAAATAGGAAACTGAACATTTTCATACACCAAAGATATCGGAAAGTGGAAATCAACGCTGGTTAAATCAACCTCATCCTCTGCTTCATAAGGATGTAACTCCCAGAGTCCTCTATCATTTAATCGGAAGCAATCTAAACCAATTTTTTCAGCATCGATGAGAACGTATTCTTGCAAAGTCTGAATGCGACGATACCGCGTAAATTTTGTACCTCGGTCGTAAGCTTCCGTGCTAGGGGAAAGAACTTCAACAATTAAACAAGGATATTGGAGAAATTGAATAGCTTGTTTATCCCGTTTATCGCAACTCACCACAACATCGGGATAATGAAAAGGCCCCTTCTCAGATACACCTACTTTCGCATCCGCCATAAAGGGAAGACACTCACTCCCCCTTAGATGAATTTTTAACGCTGAAGCTAAGTTTAAAGCAATAGTTGTATGGGGAAGAGTACCCCCAGTCATGGCTAAAACTTCACCATCAATATATTCATATTTAATTTCTTGGCGTTCTTCCCATTCCAGATATTCTTGGGGAGACATATAATTTCTGTCTGGACTAGCAACCATAACTTTATTCCTCTCTTTTTCTCAAATGTAACCAAGAAAAAACCTTTGCGCCTTTGCGTGAGTAATTACCCATTCCGTTCAACTGCGATAATTTCCGTATACTCAAACTCGTTCGGACTTTGTTTCACCAAAGGATATCTTTCCCCACCCAACTCAATATAATCTTGTTCGCAATCCGGCTTTGATGAATAATACGTAAGCACATATTCTCTACCAATTCTCTCTGTCATTTCTGCTTCTACTTCACCCCGCCACTGAGTCTTAGTGACTAAAACTATTAACTGATTCGCTAATTGAGGAATTGTCTTCGCAATGTGTCGCCGCGAATTCTCATCCAAACTACCGAAGGGTGAATCCATGACAATTGGAAAAGTGCTACTATCTGGAATCATCATCATTTTCCGCTTCTCACTCCATTCCCGTACTTTGTCTATGATGCTGGCAATAAAGGATAAACTGAGAATTTGATTCTCGCCCGTGGATGCTGCAACTGGTGCTTCTATACCTGTGGTATTTTCTACTAATGTTAGTTCATATTTATCGCTAATTTTAGGAATGTATGGAGTTACAGAAATTTCTGTGAATATTTCTTGTACTCGCTTTTCTAGTTGCAGGCGAAATTGTTGTTCTTGACGATTTCTAACTTCCGTTAACCGTTCAATTGCATCTTGAGTGGCGTTAATTCGTCGCTGTGCTAAAGTTTGCTTGTCTTCATTCAGCTTTTGCTTGGCAATTTGTTTGTTCAAACCTTCAATTTCAGTTGTGAGTTGAGCAATTTGCTGCTGATTTGCACCTTGTTCTCGATTTAATTCATCAATTTTACTTTCAATTTCATCTAAGCGTTTTTGCAAACTGCTAATTTCTTCATTAGCATCTTTTCGCAACCGTTCTTGAATATTATCTAAATCGCCTTCAATTTGAGATATGCTTTGCCTTAACTGATTAATCCTAGTTTGTTCTCTATCAACTTCTTCCCAAAAACCTATGGCTTGCTTATCAATTTCATCTACTTGTGCTATCATCCGAATTGCAGTTTCTTCTACCGCCGAAGAACCAGCTTTATTTAACCAAGTACTCACATGAGTATGAGAATGATTACCCTCGTGTAATTCTGCACCACAAATACAGCGTTGAGAATTGAGTAAATCATTGATAAATTCCCGTGAAATCCCTGATGTTAATTGACCGCGCTGCTTCAAATCATTGATAATTCCTCGGAAATTGGATGTAGTTTCTGACAGTAAAACGGTATAACCCCGTGCGGAGATAACTTTTTTCAGTGCTTCTTTGGTTTTTTTATATTCTTCTTGATTCACCGTCTTCTGCGATTCTAAATCCTGCCATCTTTCTTGCAATTCTTTAGCAGCACTTAGTTCTCGTAAACGATTACTTGTCTCTTTTTTAAAGGTATGTTGATATTCTAACTCTTCTTTAATTTCAGTTTGTCGTTTGGTAATACGTTCACGTTCGCGTTCTATCTTTTCTTGCTGTCGTAATAGCTGCTTAGTTTCAGAATCACCAATAGCTTTTAAATCATTTTCTAGAGTTTTTTTAGCATCTCCTAAATGTCTGATGGAACGGTTGATTACTTCTACACCTAAGAAAATTTTTGTAGCTTCGGCAATTTCAGCTTTTTTGTCAGAACGAACGATTTCTTCAATTCGTTCGCCGTCAAAGAAAAAATATTGATGTAAAGTAGCAGGTAAAATTTGATTAATTATATCGTCTGGTTGCTGAATTGGTATATTCCATTTGCCATCATCCGCACCAACCCACATGATTAATTGAGTTTTACCAGCGTCAAAGTCACCTTCATTTTTATAACCCCGACAGACACGTTTAACTCGATAGCGTTTACCTTCATGTTCCCAGCCAATTTCTACCCAACATTCTACAGCTTGACCTTTTTGAGTTTCTGCGATCGCACGCTTATTTACTAACTGTTCTATCGATGCAAATGCCGCACTAAATTTATCATACAATACCCACGTAAAGGCATTTAGTAAACTGGTTTTTCCCGAACCATTATTGCCATGAATAATTGTCGTGTTCTGAGCATCCCCCCCAGCCAGGATCATCTCTGGTGTCGTACCATAAAAGGAGCGAAAGTTGCATAGCTTGATTGAAGTCAGCTTCATCGCACCTCTTCCTTAACAATGTCCAAAATATTATCATTTATATGGCTGTTAATCTTCTTATCTAGCCTGCCTTTTTCTAGCTTCCATACCCGCTCAATAATTTGCCGTACTTCCGGCGAAGCGCTAGTTATTGGCTCCTGCACATCATCAATATTCGCATCTTGTGACATCTTCGGTTTGAAAATATGGTTTTTCTATATTTTAACTTTCTCTAGTAGTGCATCTACCTCCGTAAAGCCACTGTTAGCGTTATCTTTAATTTTGCAAAAACTATTTTTTCAAATTTATAATTTTCTTTGAAAAAAGACTTTACTATTGAAAAATCTTCTGTTATTATTAATATTAACAATCTAGATCACAATGGGATGTAAGTGAAATTTTTAAAGTCGCTTACATCCCATTATGATTAAACTCATAATTTTATTATTTCATACTTAATGCCTCTTTTTTCAAAACTCGAAAAATTTTACAAAATAATACAACTATATAGTCCATCATCAAATATCTAATAAACCATATCGCTTTTGTAAATCAAGTAACTTCATTCTTGCAACGCCTGCGTTATCAGCTAAATCAGCAAACTCCACAAAACGACGCAATTCCTTTTTTAACAGATTACGCTCAACTTCTATAGTTTCTCTATCTAAATCTGGTGGTAAAACAATCATGTCAAATATTGTTGCGCGTTCCTTAGCTGGATGAGGACGTAAAACTCGCCCCCGTCGCTGAATAAATTGGCGAGGATTACCAGAACTTGATAGAATCACCGCAGTTTGAATTGCTGGAATATCAACACCTTCATCTAAACAACGAATTGCGACTAAACCTTGCAACTCACCACTTTCAAATTGACGGCGTAAAATTTCCCTTTCTTGTAAAGATGTTTGGGCTGTATAGGTACTTACCTTGTACCCCAAATCCCCTCCCAAAATTTTAGCAACAGCTTTGAGTTGGCGTAGAGATGAACGTTGTCCCGCATCCTGTGAACCATCACTGCAATAAAAAAGAGTGTGAGTAGTTTCGCGGCGAGTACTCATTAAATCCCGCAAAGCATTTAATTTATTTTCGGCTGCACCAATTAATCTGGCTCTTTGCATCAATAACGGCTTTAAATCTTCATTGTCTTCAAAATTCCCCGCTTGTCCATTTTCTCGTTCTCTATATAGTAGCGATCGCCCAATTCTTTTAGTTAACTTTAAATAAGCAATACTTTCTGCTTCAGTTAACTCTACTAACACCGGATAATAGAGATAATGTACCAAAGCACCTTGAGCGATCGCATCCCTCAAAGTAAATTCCGGTTGGAGAACTGGGCCAAAATAATCAAATAAAGATTGCGTACCAAAATCATCAAAATACCTCTCCGGTGTGGCAGATAAAGCTAGTCTCAACCCAACACTGCGCGGCAAACTTTCTTCTAACTTGGGTGCGCCTAAATTATGCGCCTCATCGCCAATAATTAAAGTTTTGGCGGGAAAATATTTGAGTTGAGACCCAAACCCATCTCCAATTAATGTAGAGTTTGTAGTAATTACCGTGACAAACCGTTGAGAACCAGAACGTAAATTATAGATTTGGGTAGAAAGTTGACTTTGCCAAGTGCGTAAATTCTCAAAGGCTAAAATGGGTTGTAAATTAAATTTTTCACATTCTCGCGCCCATTGGGTAACGAGATGACGGTAAGGACATACCACCAACAAAACTTGTAAATTAATCTGCTGATATAATTCACAAGCGATCGCTAATGCGGTAATCGTTTTACCACTACCAGTAGCCATTTTCAGCGTCCCTCTGCCATTGTTGGTAAACCAGCTAGCGATCGCTTGGCGCTGATATTGCCGCAATTGCAGAGACGGAGGCATTCTTGGGCATCCTGGTAATGGTTGCAAAGTGTAATAACTGCCCTTACTTTCCCTTGCAAACGGTAATTTCAACCGGAAAGTGGGCAGTTGCTGCACTGGATTTTTCGTCAGGTACATATTTATTTAGTCATTAGTCATTAGTCATTGGTCATTGGTACTTATCTTTCCCAATCCCTATTCCCCAGTCCCTAGTCCCCAATCCCCATTACTTAGTTGTAACCACGCCAAACACCAATGAGAGAACCTTGCACCTGTACTTGCATAGCACTGACTTCAATGGGATTGTACTTAGGATTTGCTGGTTTGAGGGTAACGCGATCGCC
>CAXUOL010000348.1:0-7175 GCA_964252435.1 uncultured Nostoc sp. | reverse complement strand
TATTCAGGAAAAAATATCAATTCGTCAAGTGGCAATCAGATTTGATGTTAGTAAAAGTCTAGTTCAAAAGCTGGTAAAACAACAACAAGTTGATGGAAATTTACAACCTAAGCAGCGAGGAAAACCGCAGTTTAGTCATCTCACAAATGCTGATGTAGAGTTAAGAAAACTAGTTGCAGAAAATCAGGATGCAACTTTAGTAGAGTTATGTGAATTATTTGCAGTAAAGACTGGAAATTGGGTAAGTCGAACTGCAATGTGCCGTTCTTTACAAAAATTGGGATTAAATCGTAAAAAAAAACATTGCGGAGTAGCCAAGCAGCAACTCCAAGAGTCCAAAAACTCAGAGCAGAATACTGGGAAAAAGTCAGAGATATAGAGCCAGAAAATTTAGTATTTATAGATGAGACAGGAGTTTTACTCGGTTTAACAAGAACTCATGCACGTTCACAGATGGGAACAAGAGTATACGAGCTAAAACCATTTTATCGCGGTGCAAAAATTACAGTAATTGGAGCAATTAGTATTAAAAAAGTGGTGGCATTAATGACAATGAATAACTCAATGGATAGCGTTGCATTTGATGTATTTGTTGAGAAGTTTTTAGCGCCTCAATTGTGGTCAGGAGCGGTAGTAGTTATGGATAATTTACCCGCCCATAAACTAGCATCAATTGAACCAATGATTGAAGCTGTAGGTGCGAAAGTTATTTGTTTATCCCCCTACTCTCCCGATTTTAATCCCATTGAATTATGGTGGTCACAACTCAAATCTTTTTTACGCAGTTTTGCTCCAACTACAACAGAAATGGTTGATACAGTCATCTCAGTTGCACTCAATTTAATAAATCCTCAACATTTAAAAAACTGGTTTACTAATTGCTGTTACTGTACCTCATAACATCGGAAACTGCTGTATAAGTATCGCGATTCACAATATAATCAGCCATGACTGAAACCAAACCCGCTCGTACCGCACGCAGGGGACGAATATTCCCTGAAATTCAGTGGAATGAAGAACAAAAAGCACAACGTTCAGCCGAACGCGAGGCTCTTTACCAACGTTGTAAACCTATTTTTGAGCGAGTCAAATCAGAATTAATTGAAACTCACTACAACTGGTTTGTTGCAGTTGAACCGGATAGTGGAGAATATTTTGTTGATAAAGATTTAGAAGTAGTTTCATTACAGTGCCGCGAACAGCATCCAGGCAAAATACACTATGCTTTTCGGATTAATGAGTCTGGGGCTTGCGGCACGATATGACGATTTCCGGTTTTTTTGGTGATGAGGATGCACTACTTTTTGAAATTAATTTAATAACATTAGATGGATTAGAATTACCTGTTGAGGCGATGTTTGATACAGGTTTTTCGTATTGGTTAGCGATTAATGAGCAAGATATAGATGCATTTGGTTGGGAGCGTTTACGAGAGCAAACAATGCGAACTGCACGCGGAGATGTAAAATTTGAAATCTATGTTGGTCAAGTATTATTTGATGGACAAGAGTTTGACATACCTGTACATGTTGGCAAAGATTTAACAGAAGTTTTGCTCGGTCGTCAATGGTTAACAAATCGTCGGTTAAATGAAGGGTATGAGGAAAAAGCAGAACTGGATGTTTTTAATGAATGGTTCCAGTTGCTCAGTCTAAAAGATTAGTTTTAGCTTCAACAAGAATTGAAGGAGCGCTCTACGTTTGTACACCTGAAGGAAAATGGATTACTCTTGAAGAAATAGTTGCTCAATATCCACTAGAAAACTTGAAGAGCGAAAAAGTTAATTAATAGCGTCAAAAAATTATATTCTCTTTCCATTATTTAATAATTAGTATAAGATTATTTAGAAATTTACGGCAGCCTGAGTTTGATGCTTGAAAACTGTGAAGAAATTACCTCTTGCTTAAAACAGGGACCAGAACAACAGCAAGTTGTTGGGCTTTTAGTAAATCACTTACGTCAAGTTGGATACGATTTAGAGCAGATTATTTTTGGACGTAGTGAGTGGCAAGCCCCTAAAAATCCTTCTCAAGCATCCAAACGTGAAAAAGGACAGAAGTTTTTAGGATTCCCATGTGACATAGTAGTTTTTGATTCTTCTGTGAATGTAGGTGATTATCGTTATTTAAAAATTATTTTTGAATGTAAAGCTCCTAATGAAGATGCTGGAAGTAATCAATTAGAAATTCTTTTAGCATTAGAACCTCACGCTCAACTTGGAATATGGGCTAATAATCCAGAACCATCAGCAAAATGTCTGTTTATATATAAAACCAGTTCAGGTTTAATTCGCCAATATGCAACTATAAGTGAAATACCACAACCAGGTGATGAACTATTACCAAAAGTTGAAAGAGTTGCTTATGAAAACCTTATTGAACCTAGCACTGATGTTTTAAAAAAAGTTATAGAGGATTTGCTTGACCATATAGTTACAAATGATAGTAATGTAACACGTAGAGAAGATCAATTAGATCAGCTTTGCAATCTGATATTGCTAAAATTACAAAGTGATCTCAAAGGTAGGGTTTCTCCAACAGAGGTATTAGATTTTTTTCCACAATCTAGTCCAGAAGAAACTGCCAATAAAATTAAACGAGATTTTCAAAGATTAGTTAATTTATATCCAGGAGTTTTTCCTTCTGCTCAAGATAAAGAATTGCGTTTAACAAATGCTTCGATACATAGATGTATTACTGAATTATATAGACTTCGTTTAATTGGAATTAGTGCTGAAACAATCTCTACAGCATTTCAAGTATTACGTGCAGCCGCGCTAAGACAAAAAGAGGGACAATATTTTACTCCACAACCAGTAATACAAGCCGCAGTTAAACTAATGGAAATACAGTGGGACGATGTGATAATCGATCCGGCTTGTGGAACTGGTGGTTTTTTAATAGAGTGTCTACAATATATGCAGTCAAAACATCACAATCAATTGGCTGAAGTCTCAAGATGGTCACAAAATCATATTTTTGGAATTGATAAAGATTCTGTAGGTATTAAATTAACTAAAGCAATAATGCAAATCTTGGGAGATGGTTCTGCCCATTGTGCTAGAGGGGATTCAGTTCGTACTTATTTATGGAATACTGACTTTCCACAACTTTCTTCTGGTAATTTTGCAAATGAAAGATTTACAGTGGTTTTGACAAATCCTCCTTTTGGCTCAAATTTAAAAGTACCTGCTGCTGATGCGAGAAAAGCTGGTTTAGATATTGCTTGTGCAAGGAACGGAAATTGGGAGGATACTGAAACAGGATTAATTTTCTTAAACCGATCTTGGCAACTTTTAATGCTGGGAGGAAGGTTATGTATAGTTTTACCTGAAACATATTTTTTCTCTTTTCAATATGCTTTCATACAACAATGGCTAAAAAGAAAATTTCGCCCCCTTGGTGTTGTAAATATACCTATGGAAGCCTTCCAAGGTTTTTGTCGTGCAAAAACTAATCTATATATTTTTGAGAGGCTCTAAATTTTATGGCTCTACCATCTTGGGCGCGTCAAGGCTCGATACTTTTTTTAAATCCTAAAACTTGCGGTATTTATAAAAATGGAGGACCACGATATAAAGTTGATACTGCTGGGCAAAGAACTGATGAAATTGACAATCAATTGTTAGATAATGTCAATGAAATCTTGGCAGGGAAATTGCCGGAAGGTGCTGTCCGTATTTCAGATTTTAAACGCAAGGAAATAGGTATTTTAGTTCCAACCTATTATGATCCAAGATGGGATAAGGAATTTGATGATTTTTTGAAATCTGAGCAACTAGATGAAATTACACTTGGAGAGTTAGAAGAACAGGGCATTATTAGCATTTCTGGTGGTCATGGTAGTCCAGGGAATGACCAACGAGTGGGGGAAGTACCCTATATTAAGGTTTCTGATATACGAAATTTGCGTATAAATATTAATCCTACAAATATGGTTCCATTCCCATTAGCAGAAAAACTTTGGGGAGAGACAAACAGTGGACTTCAAGCATGGGATATTATTACACCTAATCGTGCAAGTAGTAATATAGGTGAATTTGCTATGCTACTTCCTGGTGAAGAAGATATTGTTTTAACAAAAGAAGTATTTGTTATACGAATTGTATCTCGTTTGGAGCAAGGATGGAGTCCTTTTTATCTAATGTGGGCTTTTTGTCTTACATCTGTTCGTAAACAATGGAAAAGAATAGCTTTAATGCAGACTAACAGAGAAGATGTTAGTAGCAGGTATAAAGAAATTAGATTGCCTTTCCCAAAATCAGAAGAATATGCTTATGAAGTTTCATTGGGCTTTCAAGATTATTTCAAATCCATTGCCGAGTCAAAACAACAGTTCATATCTCTACTCGAAAATTCTAAATTCTCTTACATCCCTAATATTATGAGAGTAAATTCTATAGCTGAAGATTTAGACATAGATGAGTAAGAGGAAAAGATTTAGTTTGAAGTTGAACCTAAACATAGACTTGTACAATTATGTGCTTTATTTAGCTACTAATAGCTTGCTTTCATTTACTTATGCAAGAAACTCGCTCCAGGGCTACCTGGGAACTACTATTCTGCCAGAGCGATTGTTGAAGAGATGATAGAGGAGTATGGGGAATGAACAACGTTATAGAAAATGACAACAACGTAGAGTCTTTATGTGATGAACGTTGTAGACGTTGTAAACGACATAATTAAAAGCCAGGGAGAGGTCAATTAGTATTCCAATGTTAAGGTTTTAAATTTTGGTGTATTGTCCTCTAAGCCAGTATTTTCTTGCTGATGGGTCATGTTCTCTTCAGGAATTGTTTGACTATTTAAAATAGCAAGACGTTGCTGAATCTGATGTCGGCGTGCTTCGAGTTTCTCTAGTTCCTGCTCTAAACGCTCTTTTTCCAACATCATTTTGTAAGCATTTAAGTAAGCTGTTGCTTGAGAACGTTGAGGAGGCATGGTGCTAAGTTTGGCTTGAATTTGTCTGCGGTTTGGAGTGCGATGCATAATAAATTTCTCTTTGGGTATGAAAATATTTAGTCTAATTAGCCGTTAAAATAAACAGGCAGCGGCTGCTTGGATGCGTTCTAAAGGCTGAACTGAGCGAGGAAGCAGTGGTAAGCGAACCATTGTCAAACCTGGAAAATCGCAATTAATGGTTGCTGTAGAAGTAAAGCGGTTGAGAACAAGGTAATTCTGGCTCACACCTATTTCTTGCAGAGATTTGAACAGGCGTTGTTGTTCGGCAAGTACACTAGCCTGGTTAAGTGTAACCCCAATGAACTCTGCTTGTTGTGGGTCTCTTAGCACTTTTTGGGCTTTGACTACGCGCTGTCGCAAAATTCGTAAACGCCCCATAAACTCTGTACGACCAAGGACATTCTGATACTTGATCCAGAGTTTGAAAATCCAAGCTAGCCAGTCTGCCAGTGCAGTTGGCATTTCTAGAAAACGCAGAAGATGACCTGTAGGAGCAGTGTCTAAAATAATCAAGTCTTCTTCTTGTTGCTCTAGCAATTCTATTACTGTTAACAGGGAAAGCATTTCATCAATCCCTGGTAAAGCTTGATCGACAATTTTGCGCCAGGCAACAGGAGCATAGGCAATTTCAATCGCTTCGCTTGTTTGGGTTTGGCCACTCATCATTTCGGCCAGTTCCCACAGGTAATCGGCTCTGAATTGATTGAGAATGCGATCGCTATTTACTTCCTGACCTCGAAGATTGGCAGTTATTTGATATGGTTCGTGTCCTAAACTCAGACCAAAGGCATCACCCAAGGAGTGGGCTGGATCGATAGAAACCATGCGAATTTTATGATCGGGATGTTGTTGAGCCATAGCCCAACCAATCGCAGCTGCTACTGTGGTCTTGCCTACTCCACCTTTACCGCCAATTAGTAATAGACGACGACCTTCGGTCAGAAAATCTCCAAAGCTAGGAGGAATTTTTTCAGGCCATTGAATTGGGAGTGGATGAACAGGAGATGGTGGTTCAAGCTGAGGAATATCGATTTGGTTGATAAGATGGCTGAGGGCTACAATTCCCAAAGGCTCCTCATCTTGTTGTGGCACAATAAACATCGGCTTTCCGTTAGCAAGAGCCGTATACTGGCTGATGAGCGGTTGTTGTTCTTGGTAACGATCTGCGTCAGTCGCACTGGCAAGGACTTGGTTAACAAACAACCCTCCGCAAGGAATCTGCATAGTTTGTAAGGCTTCTAGGAATCGTTTTGATTCCAACCAACTCATTGGTTCGGCGATCGCAACTAACAAGCAAGCAGTATGGGTAGGATCTTGAAGCAGACGGCGACCTTGCGACAGTTCAGCTTTCAGGGTTTGCAAAAACTCGTCAGCGCGATCGGGTGTGTAACTTCCAGCAAAGGTCTTGCTAATAAACCGATGCTTTTCTTGAAACAGTTCCAGAGAGTGAAGGAAAGTGTCTAAAAAATCCATCAATCCAAACAAGTTGAGAGTATGACCGCTAGGAGCCATATCTACTACTACTCGATCTACCTGCTGCTCGTTAAAAAGGCGTTGGATCTCTAACAAGCCCATCAACTCGTCCAGTCCAGGCCAATTTAAATCCCAAACTGGAAGCAAGTCTTCTCCTTCAACAAAACTACCGCGCTCCACTAACAGTTCTAACACCTGACCATAACGTTCTTTAAACTCTTGTAGCAGACGCTTTGCATCCAACGCCCTTACTAGTAGATTGGGTAGTTCTGCTATGGGACGAGGAATGTCATCAACGCTAACTTGTAAGACATCTCCAAGAGAGTGAGCCGGATCGGTTGAGATTAAAAGAATTTGCTCATTGGCAAATTTCTGCGCCCAACGACATGCAAAGGTGCAGGAGATTGTCGTTTTTCCGACTCCACCTTTGCCGCTAAACATAGCAAGGTGTAGGTTATCAAAAAGTTCCATCTCGTTTGTCATTATCCGGCGTTTTAGGATAAAGTTACTACATATTTTTGAAAGTCACTTAAGTAATTTTGCTGAATAAAGCTATTTAAAACCTTAATCTTTCACGGATGGGATTTACAAAACTTCTATTCTATAGGGCAGCGACAGGGAAAGCTCACAAGAGAATGTGTAATTAATTTTGTTGAGGTACTTACAACGATTAGCCGAGGAACTATAAGAGGATGTTTGAAAAGTCTGTAGTAGTGTATCAAATATTTGTTTACCCCACCC
>CAXUOL010000347.1:0-7177 GCA_964252435.1 uncultured Nostoc sp. | reverse complement strand
ACGCGAATGCGGTTCGTTTTCTTAACCCAGTAGAATTAATGCGATAGACCACTAGTAGTCTATCAAGTTTCAATTGATGGGTAAGCAAGTTCGTAGTAAGGACTTTAGTCCTTATTCTAGAAGCACTAAAGTGCTTACTACAAACCCTCAAAACTATCTTAGCTCGACTTTATCCAAAATTAAAAACTTGGCTTTCTTTATTCGGCAAAAACCCTGGCTTTTTGGCAAATACTTTTTCCACATCACAGATTATGGATGAAGTTAAAAAAGTAAAACTACTGTCACACAAAGGTTTCAGCGATAGCTTTCGCGTTGCAAAAAAATGGATAAAGTCGAGCTTAGACATTGCACTAGTTACAAACTGGTTTATATAGAAGCTTGCATTTTGTCACTTACTAAATCGCTGGATTCTAGACAGCATTGGTGGTTAAATAGCTCAAAAACTTTATCTGGGGAAGTTTTTTAGTTTTTGCGTAACGTCAAGTGACAACTTCACTAGTTTTGTGTTGATTAAGCAATAATGAAAACTGCTGTAAATTCCCAAAAATTTTATTGTGCAATTAGCAAAATTTATGACTGATTTATCTAGCTTAAAAATTATTAGTAAAGCGCCCCAAATCATGGCGTTGTTTGCCGGAGGATTTAGTGTCATTTTAGGATTTGTCGTGATGGTTGCATGGCATATTCACTTCACAGCTATAATCCAAGTTCTGCCAGATTCTCCTCCCATGCGCTACAACACTGCTCTAGGGTTTTTTCTGAGTGGGTGGGTATTGCTAGCTCTGATAACAAAGTGGCGACGACTTGCAGCCGGACTGAGTTTACTGGTTGCTCTGATTGGCGGCTTGACTTTGGCACAATATATCTTTCAGGTCAACTTTGGTATTGACCAACTTTTTATACAGGACTACCTGACAAACAGTCTTCCTACTTTGAGCAGCACCTTGAGGGGCAGTGAACCTATCCACCAATTTCTGATTAAAGTTGACAGTACCTTACCTGGTCGCCCTTCTCCTAATACAGCATTAGGTTTTACTCTATTGGGTATAGCATCGCTTTGCTTATCTTTAGTCAGGATGAGCAGGCGTTTATTATTTGTTGCTGGATTGTCATCAGCAGGGGCGATCGCTATTGGACTTGTCGCATTATTCGGCTACCTCAGTGGTCTAAGCACAACCTACAAATGGGGATATCTCACAGGCGTAGCAATTCCGACTGCACTAGGTTTGCTGATTCTTGGAGTTAGCCTCCAACTTCTGGCTATTGAGCGAGTAGATCGCCTCCCACGATGGTTTCCCCTAAATATTGGTTTTGGGGTTTTGACTGCAAATCTGTTTCTCTGGCAAGCGATATCTAGTTGGAAGAATATACTTGTTAAGCAGCTATCAAATATTACTAATGAAGTTCAATTGCTACTAACTCCAGTAGCCCGGTTAGTGCTGCTAGAAGGACTGTTTTTAACCTTGCTGATGACGCTAGTTCTTTACTTTGCTCAAGTTGCCCAAAAGCAAGCAGAGCGGTTGAAACTGACGAACTATAATTTGCTACAGTCTAACTCATTGCTTCAGGCAACCCTAGAATCCACGGCTGATGGCATTTTGGTTCTGGATGCTCAGGGAAGAAAAGTTAACTTCAATACTCAATTTATTCAGATGTGGCAAGTTCCAGACTCAGTTATGAAGGAGATGAGATGGACACAGGAACAGTCAATATTGTTATTTATTGCCAGTCAACTCCAAGATCCAGAAGCGTTTTTGCAAGCGACTAACCAAATGCTCAACCGCCCAGAGCAGAAAACTTATGATGTTTGGAAATTTCAAGATGGACGAGTTTTTGAGTTATGGACTCGGCCACAGTGGATTAGTGATCGCCCCATCGGACGAGTTTTCAGCTTTCGGGACATCACTGAGCGGATACAGGCAGAAGCCGCTCTCCAAGAAAGTGAAGAACGGCTACAACTTTCACTCGAAGGCTCTGGCGATGGTTTGTGGGACTGGAAAATTCTCACTGATGAGGTTTATTTAAGTCCTCGCTGGCTGGAAATGTTGGGATACAGCATCGGAGAACTCCCAGGTAATGTTAGCAGTTGGGAGCGGTTGATCCATCCAGAAGACCAGCCTTGGGTAATGGAAACCTTGAATGCTCATCTTCAAGATAGTGAGCATCCTTATGACTTTGATTATCGAGTCTTAACTAAATCCGGCGAATGGAAATGGATTGCCAATTATGGCAAAGTTGTCAGACGCGATGAAGATGGTAATCCCCTGCGGATGGCAGGGACTCATAAAGATATTAGCGATCGCCAGCGGGCACAAGACCAAGTTCAGCTACTCAAAACAATGGCATTAGCGATCGCCCAATCCCCAGATTTTGACTCGGCGTTAGCGCAAGTTTTGCAATTAGTCTGTCAAACAAATCATTGGGACTATGGCGAAGCCTGGATTCCTTGTGAAAAAAGTCATGTTTTGCAGTGTAGTTCGGCTTGGTACGTCAATGACCATGAATATCTGAATCATCTATGCCAAATTCAGGAATTTCGAGCGGTGAGTGAAACATTTACCTTTGATTTCGGCGTTGGTTTACCTGGAAGAGTGTGGGCATCGCAGCAACCAGAGTGGCAACAAGATACCTCCAAGCAGACAGAAACTACTTTTGTGCGTCAATGCATAGCCTTAAAGAATGGTATCAAGGCGGGATTGGGAATTCCTGTGGTTATCAACCATCAGGTATTAGCAGTGCTAGTATTTTTTAAGTGTGCAGCCGCTCCTGAAGACAAGCAACTAGTAGAAAATCTTTTAACCATTGCCGCTCAATTAGGTTTATTACTACAACGCAAACAGCTAGAAGTTGCGTTGCAAGAAAGCGAAGCCCGATTCCAAGCATTCATGAATAACAGTCCGGCGTTGGCATTTATGAAAGACGAAGCAGGACGATTTGTCTATGTCAACGAATCATTAGAGCGGATATTCAATGTAAAATTAGCGAATTTGCAAGGGAAGACAGATTTTGATTGGCTACCAGAAGAAACTGCAAGGCAAGTGCGTCAAAATGATGCCCAGGTGTTGGCAACGGGGCAAGCTGTAGAATTGCTAGAAACGGTTCCTACATCTGATGGCAGTCTCCATTACTGGTTAGTCTTCAAATTTCCTTTTCAAGGTAGTGATGGGTGTAAATATGTTGGTGGTGTAGCGGTGGACATCACAGAACGTAAACGGATGGAAGAAGAACTCTTTCACGAAAAAGAATTGGCGCAAGTCACCTTACACTCCATCGGTGATGCAGTAATTACTACAGATGCAACTGGCAAAATTGAGTATTTCAACCCCGTAGCCGAAATGCTCACAGGTTGGAGTCAGGAAGATGCAAAAGGTTTACCACTGGGAGAAGTCTTCAGAATTTTTCATGAAACGACCCGAGAACCAGCCGAAAATCCGGTAGAAAAAGCTTTAAAATCAGGGCAGATTGTTGGTCTGGCCAATCACACAGTTTTAATTACCCGTGACGACAAAGAAATTGCAATTGATGACTCTGCCGCCCCAATTCGCGATCGCCACAATCAAATTGTCGGTGCAGTCATGGTGTTTCATGATGTAACCCAAAACCGCAGCCTTTCCCGTCAAATCACCTGGCAAGCGAGTCACGATTCTTTAACAGGATTAGTCAATCGCCACGAATTTGAGCAATGTTTGGAGCAAGCGGTGATCAATGCCAGAACACACAACCTAGCACACGCTTTGTGCTATTTGGATTTGGATCAATTCAAGATTGTCAACGATACTTGCGGTCATGCAGCTGGTGATGAACTCTTGCGGCAAATCACAACACTATTGCAAACTAAGATCCGTCAGAGTGATATATTAGCACGACTAGGTGGAGATGAATTTGGCGCACTGCTTTACCAATGTTCTTTAGAGCAAGCAATACGGGTTGCCGAGGTGATGCGTGAGACTATTCAAGAGTTTCGGTTTGTCTGGCAAGACAATATTTTTTCGATTGGAGTCAGTATTGGCTTAGTAGAAATTAACGCCAACAGCGAGAACCGAGCCAGTCTCTTAAGCTATGCGGATGCTGCCTGCTACGCTGCTAAAAATAAGGGACGCAATCGCGTTCATATTTTTCAGTCTGACGACGAAGAACTTTTACAACAGCGTGGAGAGATGCAGTGGGTTTCACGGATTACCAAAGCCCTAGCAGAAAATCGTTTTTGCTTGTATTTCCAAACTATTGTAGCGATCGCTCCCACCGCAACAGAGGAGATTCATTGCGAAATCTTGCTGCGCCTGAGAGACGAGGAGGGAAATTTAGTTGCACCAATGGCATTTATTCCGGCAGCTGAACGCTACAACCTCATGCCGACAATTGATCGCTGGGTGATCAAAACCCTGTTTAAGTCTTGGTCATTGGCAGAACACGATAGCAAGACTATTTATGCCATCAACCTTTCGGGTACTACAATCAACGACGATCAGTTTATTAGCTTTTTGCGTGAGCAATTTGCATTGTATCAAGTGCCACCACAGTCGATTTGCTTTGAAATTACCGAAACGGTGGCGATCGCCAACTTAACAAAAGCGTGTCAGTTCATTAGCGAACTTCAACGCTACGGCTGTCGTTTTTCCTTAGATGATTTTGGTAGTGGTATGTCCTCTTTCGCCTATCTTAAAACCCTTCCAGTAGACTATTTGAAAATCGACGGTGGATTTATTAAGAACATTATCGAAAATTCCGTAGATGATGCAATGGTAGAAGCCATTGCCCGCATCGGCAATGTCATGGGGGTAAAAACCATTGCTGAGTTTGTCGAAAATGACGCTATCCTACAACGACTCAAAGCCTTGGGAGTCGATTATGCTCAAGGCTATGGTGTGGCTAAACCACGTCCTTTGGTATTTGCTTAAAGCCAATGGGGAATTACGAATTACGAACTTGTGCCGAGCGAAGTCGAGGTATTACGAATTACCTGACTGTGCCAGCCCGAAAAATTTGCTCTACCGTCAAATTCAACTCTGGAAAAATTGATGACTCGATGCGGTCATCTCCTCGAAATTTACTAACGCGATACTCATCTTCTTCTAAACAGCAAATTAAAATAGTAGGTTGTTTGGGTTTGCCAATAAATTCCCTACCGCCCAATGCACCATAATCGACAATCCAGTATTCAGAAATTCCCATTTCTTCATAGTCGGCGTATTTTTTCAGATAATCATCACGCCAGTTTGTACTTACCACCTCAATTACTAAAGGAATTGATGCTGCTTGAGTAACAGTTGATTCTTTTTTCCACCGAGGTTCATTAACCAAATTAGTAAGATTTAGGAGCAGCAAATCTGGCGAATAAGCTGATTCGTTTTCAAGTGGTTTAACTAATACTGTTTTTGGTATACCATACCGCAGTCCGAGGCGACTATATTCTAAAGTGATTTTTGTAGATAAAAATACAACAATCTCTTCATGGTCGCCTGTTGGTTGCGGCATTTCTACTACTACCCCATCATATAGCTCGTAACGTTTAAGAGTGTTATCTGGATATTTAGCAACGAATTCATCGAATGTAACTACTTTGCCTAAGACTTGAGTCATAGCTTGATTCCTCAATTGTGCAAATTATAACAACTTTAATTGGATTTAATTCATCAATATTAATACTGATTGATTGGTATATTTTATTTCAAAAATAATTGCAAAATTGTAATATTGGACAGCTAATTCTTAGCTAAAAGACTAGAATTTGGGTAGTAGCTATCCTCAATTTATATGTATAACATTGGGAAGCATACTTCAAGCTATTTTTTAACGGGAGGTCAGGTAATGGCGATCGCCACCATTAATCCCGCCACTGGGGAAACGCTCAAAACCTTTGAGCCACTAAATGATGCAGAAATTATCGCTAAACTCGATTTAGCTAATCAGACTTTTGAACAGTATCGTCAGACTAGTTTCTCTGAACGATCGCAATGGCTGCAAAAAACTGCTGATATTTTAGAGCAAGACAAAGCAGAATTTGCGAAGTTAATGACTCTAGAAATGGGTAAACCATTTAAAGCTGCGATCGCAGAAGTCGAAAAATGCGCCGTTGTCTGTCGCTATTATGCCGAACACGCCCCTGGTTTTCTAGCTGATGTCAGTATAAAAACTGATGCCAACCAGAGTTTTGTACGTTATCAACCAATGGGTGCAATTCTCGCGGTGATGCCGTGGAATTTCCCCTTCTGGCAAGTTTTTCGTTTTGCCGCACCAGCCTTGATGGCGGGGAATGTCGGCTTACTCAAACACGCTTCCAACGTGCCGCAGTGCGCCTTGGCAATTGAAGATATTATTCGACGGGCAGGTTTTCCTGAAGGTGCCTTTCAAACTCTATTAATAGGCGCTGCCAAAGTTGCCGATTTAATGGCTGATGACCGCGTAAAAGCTGCTACCTTGACTGGAAGCGAACCAGCAGGTGCATCCCTCGCCGTCGCCGCCGGGAAACAAATTAAAAAAACAGTTTTGGAATTAGGAGGAAGTGACCCGTTTATTGTGTTAGAAAGTGCTGACTTAGAGACAGCAGTTGTCACAGCTACTACAGCGCGGATGTTAAATAACGGGCAATCATGTATTGCAGCAAAACGTTTTATTGTCGCAGATGCGATCGCAGATAAATTTGAAAAATTGCTTTTAGAAAAATTTCAGGCGCTGAAAGTAGGCGATCCTATGCAACCAGATACCGATTTAGGCCCACTGGCAACACCTGGTATTCTCCAGGATTTAGATCAACAAGTACAAGGTGCTATTAGCAGCGGTGGTAAAGTCATCACCGGTGGACATCCTTTATCAGATCGGCCTGGAAACTTTTATCCGCCAACGATTATCATAGATATCCCCACCAACACACCAATTGCCAAAGAAGAATTCTTTGGCCCAGTAGCCTTGTTATTCCGGGTTCCAGATATCGATGCTGCCATTAAACTCGCCAATGACTCACCCTTTGGCTTAGGTGCAAGTGCTTGGACAGCCAACGACCAAGAGAGCGATCGCTTAGTTGAGGAAATCGAAGCAGGTGCCGTGTTTATCAACAGTATGGTCAAATCCGATCCTCGGTTGCCCTTTGGTGGCATCAAGCGTTCTGGATATGGCAGAGAATTGAGTATCCAAGGTATACATGAGTTTGTCAATGTTAAAACCGTGTGGGTTAAATGAT
>CAXUOL010000346.1:0-7179 GCA_964252435.1 uncultured Nostoc sp. | reverse complement strand
GGGAATTAAAAACTCTTGACTCAGCACGGGCTAAACGCCCCGCTACCGCTAACAGCACTTTTAAGGCAGGAGGCAGGGGGCAGGGGAGAGGGTTTGCAGATTTATACACAGCTTAGTATTCGCTGGTTTAGCTAAACATTACTTAGGTAGCGGTGAACGAATTGAATGGCGATCGAACCTTCTCCCACACCGGATGCCACCCGCTTAATTGAGCCATAGCGGACATCTCCGGCTGCGAAGATTCCGGGAATGTTGGTTTCTAATAAGAAAGGAGAGCGCTCCATTGGCCAACCACGAGGAGATTTGCCATTATGCATCAAGTCTGGCCCTGTGATGATAAAACCCTGAGCATCGCGTTGAATAACGCCTTCGAGCCAATCAGTTTTGGGGCTAGCACCGATGAAGATAAACAGCGATCGCACCGACACAGTTTCGGTTTGTCCAGTATCAGCATGGGCAATCACAATTGCTTCTAAATGTTCCTCTCCCTTGACTTCCACAACGCTGCAACCTGTGCAAACTTGGATATTTTCAGTCGCGGCGATTTGGTCAATCAAATATTGAGACATACTCAATGATAGTGACTCACCCCGTACTAACATAATCACTTTGCTGGCATACTTACAAAAATGCATTGCTGCCTGTCCAGCAGAGTTTGCCCCGCCTACCAAGTAAACCTCTTCGTTGGTGCAGGCGATCGCCTCGGTCATGGCAG
This sequence comes from uncultured Nostoc sp., assembly GCA_964252435.1. GTDB lineage: Bacteria > Cyanobacteriota > Cyanobacteriia > Cyanobacteriales > Nostocaceae > Nostoc. Next base: position 6,464 of record CAXUOL010000346.1, on the reverse strand, counting down.
CACCATAATAAATTCCTGCTCCTGTGAGCTTCTCTGCTCCTGGAACCTTTAGCCAACGGTAGGAAACGCCGGTTGCCACTAAAAGTGCATGGCAACTAATCTCGCTACCATCTGCCAATTGCAGAATCCGATAAGGATCTTCCAGTCGAATTCCAGTTACTACTTGAGGAGTGAGAATTTCTACTCCAAATCGCCGCGCTTGGGTGACTCCCCGCCTTGCCAAATCACTGCCACTCAAGCCAACAGGAAATCCCAAATAGTTTTCAATCCGCGAACTCGTACCTGCTTGTCCTCCTGGCGCTTCACGCTCAATTAAGACAGTACTCAATCCCTCAGAAGCACCGTAGACGGCGGCTGCCAGTCCGGCAGGACCAGCACCCACGATCGCTAAGTCATAGAAGGGTCGCTCTGCCTGAGTTTGTAGTCCAATTTTGGCGGCAATCTCTAAATTAGATGGTTGAATTAACCGGGAACCATCGGGAAACAACACCAATGGCAATTGCTGTCTGCCATCAGCTTGTGAGTATTCCACTAATTTTGCGGCATCCGGTTCCAGTTCAATATCTAACCACTTGTATGGAATCTGGTTACGTGCTAGGAAGTCTTTCACCTGATGTGAAAAAGGCGACCAGCGATTACCAATGACTCGAATGCCTTCAAAGGGCGGGCGGAATCCAGCTAGCCAGTCATCTAGCAAATCATCTAAAATCGGATATAATTTCTCTTCTGGTGGATTCCACGGCTTGAGTAAGTAATAATCAAGTCTGGCACTATTAATCGATTTAATGGCAGCATCCGTATCTGCATAGGCTGTCAACAAGGCACGTTTCGCATCGGGAAAAATACCTTTTGCCTGTTCAAGGAACTCTACGCCTCCCATTTGGGGCATACGTTGATCTACTAGAAATAGAGCAACTGCTTCATTGTGCAATTTTAGTTGCTGCACCACATCCAGAGCCGTGATACCTGAATCTGCCCGGACAATGCGGAAGCGATCGCCATACTGATGACGCAAGTCTCGTGACACCGCTTGCAACACTTCTGGATCGTCATCGACGGTTAAAATTGCTGGTTTCGCCATAACTACTGTTACTTAACAATTGCAGTGTCTAGCCGTTGTCTTCAAAAATCTGTCGTCAAAATATCTACTGTTTAACCAGTTGCTTTAAACGAAAGTATGCCTCTTCTGGTGTCAGTGGTTCCGATTTAGTTTCATTGGGTATATAAAATACCCAAGTATCAGGAAAGTAATGTACCACAAAGCTGGGAATCAAACCCAAGCCTACTGCTTGCTTTCCGAGTTTTTCTGTTTGTTCCTCTAAACTCAGTTGGTCATGAAATGGGTGTTCAACCATACTTTTGCATCTCCCTGTACTTTATTTGACTCTGGAAGAAGGTTCAAAACCAGTATTGCACAAATCACCTTTCGGTAATTCACCATTCACCATGTTCCAGAATGAGCTTGAGAATATTTTGGTAGTAGACCGAAATAATTTCAAATATGCTTTCGTAGAGAATCATAAAACTATTTGGGTCATTCAGGGTAACTGAAATTGGATTGAATAAGGCAGCAGGGCATTCCTTCCATTCAGGTATTGGGAAATCATCTGTACTTTGTCAACTCTCATATCATTAACATTGCTAGGTAGATACACTCGTCTTATTTATCGAAACAGAATACATGCGTCAGTCGCCAGAATGGGCTAAACCTTAGCTATCCGCTAACAGAATGAATTTTGAACTTATTGTGTTCGCAAGCTGCCATATCTTTAGAAAATGCTTCTCTTTATCAGCGATCGCAAGAGAATACCCAACAACTAGAACACTCACTTACAGATTTAAAACAAATGCAACTACAACTGGTGCAAAGTGAGAAAATGTCAGCATTAGGTAATTTAGTTGCAGGTGTAGCCCACGAAATCAACAATCCTGTAGGCTTTATTGCAGGTAATATTCAACCTGCTGTTGATTTGGTTGAAGATTTGTTTCACCTCATCGAGCTTTATCAGGAAAAGTTTCCGAATCCGGGTGTAGAAATTGAAGAAGAAATTGCAGCAATTGACCTAGAATATATCCGAGAAGATTTGCCAAAAATGATTTCTTCAATGAAATTAGGTATTGACCGAATTCGGAGCATTAGCAACAGTTTGCGAACTTTTTCCAGAGCAGATACAGAAAACAAAGTTGCTTTTAATATTCACGATCGTATCGATAGTGCAATTTTGATTCTGAAGCATCGCTTAAAAGCATCGGAACTACATCCAGAGATTAAAATTGTGAAAAAATATGGAGATATATCTTTACTCAAATGTTTTCCTGGGCAACTGAATCAAGTATTTATGAATTTATTGGCAAATGCTATTGATGCTTTAGAGGAGTCTAATGTTGGACGTAATTTTCATGATATTAATAATAAAATTGAGATTAAAACTTGCTTTAGTGAAGAAAAAAATCATGTTTTAATTTACATTCAAGATAATGGGATGGGAATGTCTGATGAAGTCAAACAAAAGATTTTTGACCATTTATTTACAACTAAATCTGTAGGTAAAGGTACAGGATTAGGATTAGCGATCGCAAGGCAAATTATTGTATAAAAACATGGCGGCACTCTGGAAGTTAATTCTGTACAGGGAGAGGGTACAGAATTTGTGATTCAAATTCCGATTTAAAATTACCTCTCTTGGCGTGGGTAGCCATTTACTTAGCAGCGATCTAATAACCACGCCAAAGCAGCATCAACATTATTAACCTGCTCCCCTGGCGGTATGGCTGGACGATTTACCATCACAATCTTCACGCCCAGTTCTCGCGCTGCAATAATCTTGGGCTTTGTGGCATCACCACCGCTATTTTTACTGACGATGGTATCAATGTTATTCTGAATCAGAATTTGTCTTTCATTCTTGAGGGTAAAAGGGCCGCGATCGCACAATACCATCCCCGGCGGTACTAAAGCATCATCACCAGGAGGGTCAATCATCCGCATCAAAAACCAAATTTTCTCCAAGTGAGCAAAAGCGGCGAGTTCTTGCCTACCAACTGTCAAAAATACCCGCTGTGCCTGATTTTGCAGGGCTGTTGCTGCGGCTGCAACACTATCAACTTCAATCCAGCGATCGCCACTTACTTTTTCCCAAGGCGGACGAATTAAAATCAGACGGGGTACTCTAACTTTTGTTGCAGCATCTGCTGCATTGAAGGATATCTGAGTAGCAAAAGGATGGGTTGCATCAATTAATAAGTCGATTTGCATGACTTGCAGATAGCTAGACAATCCAGCCACACCACCGAAGCCTCCAACCCGTAAATCGCCCAGCGGTACTGATGGTTCACGGGTGCGGCCAGCTAGAGAGGTGACTACTTCTAACCCTTGGATAGTCGTAACTTTGGCAGCTAATTCTGCTGCATCACCCGTCCCACCCAGAATCAAAACGCGGATCATTTAGATAAAGGTGGAATCTTTGCTAAAATGCCCTTCTTCATTGCTTCTGGACGCTCTGACCAAGGCAGCAAACCATCTGCTTTGGCATAGTATTGACTAGCACATTCCAGCACCGCAGAAGCACTACCATCAACAGCTAAATCACCAAATAAATATGTTAATTTACCTTTGGCAGCAAAGGCGACTACACAAGAACGATTACAAGCACTCATGCATTCAACTTCCTGAATTGGGAATTGATCTCGTAACTCCCAATCTTGTGCCAGCTGCTGAAGTTGGTGTAGAAGTTTTTCACCACCACTTTCACCTAAGCGTTTTCCATTTTGCCAAACACTGGCACAGGTTTTGCAAACAAATAAAGTATGTTCAGCAACATCCAAGGGACTAGTTGGGGAAATATTTATAGTAGTAGTCATCTGTACCTCGCAGATATGTGAAACTGATAAATCTATTTCGGCGGGCATCCTGACTCACTCAATTTGAGATTTTCGATTTAGTTCCTGAATCTCAAATTGGTTCACAGTTGCGGGACAGCGCCGGATTTGCACCGAACTTTCCCCGTTACCTCTGGTAGCTGACTCCCACCAGAACCGAATAACCTTATCGATCATACACTAGGGTTATCGGAGAATACGAAACAATACGCTTTTCGTCAACCATCAAACTGGATAACTGCGATCGCAGGCGCACCAAATCCAGTTTGCTCTACCTCAACTGTATTGAAATTGACCGATAGCCTTTATAGAATGAAAAGCCGACTCACACCCAAGTAGTTCTCAATGTACAGCACAATGTCAGCAAGACGGGCACTACATTGCTCTCGATACTCTCGTTCGATCAGTCGATCAAGACTTCCAATTGTGATCACAGGTAGTGATGTAGGTGTACCCTCTTCACGAATTGTCTGCTCCAATGAATTTTTGCCTTTTGCATTTCGATTTGCAGTTAACAAAAGCATTTGATTAGCTTGTGCGAACTGCCAGATGACTCGATCATTGCTATCAACAGCTAATCCAGCCTCTTCTAACATTACAAAGCGAATCGACAAAAGATCGAGCCAACCCTCAGCAGCTAAAGTTCCTTGGAGAAGAACGACATAACCCTTCAGGTTATAGTCAACCAACACAATCATGCACTGAGTCCAAGCTTTGCTTTCCAGGCTTGGAGTTTAGCATAAATTTCTTCTTGTCCTGGTTTTGGTGGCATCTTTGCAATTTCTGCCAGCCGATCGCGATTTTTATCTTCCCAATATTCTCGCATCTCTTGGGCTTCCTGTAGAACGGTTTGATACTCTGCTTCTACTTCAGTACGATTACTGTCAATGTAAGAGAGTGCGGCGTCGAGTTGTTCTTCTGTCAAAGGCAGCCAGTTCGGGATTAGTTTGAATGTCCATCCTGCTTTGAGATGATCCATAACATCGTAAATCGTGATGCGTGTTCCAGCGATCGTCAGCCCTCGTTCGGTGCGGATAATCCTTGATTTTTCATTTGATGTGGAAGTCATACCTAAATCCTCCAAACAAAAGACTTACAAGTACTAACCGTTATCGATTGTTTCGGCATAGAAATAGAAGATGCGGTTATTAGACACAATAGGACTATTACCATCTTTCTTAAAGAGGTTAGCTTTTTGGCCAGGAGCAAATTGCCACCAACCATAAGTTTCCCAATTGTTATTTAAATTTTTGTATCCCAGAGCTACTTGAACCGGACGCGAGCAGTTATTACTGAAACAAAACTGATAGTTTTGCTGACTTGGGCGTTGTTGAGATGCTGATTGATCTCTATAACAAGATGGATCTTCGGGAGGCATAAATATACTCCGAGTTTGACCCGTGACAGGATCGATATCAATACCTAAAGAAGAACATTTTCCACCACTTCGATATGGGATTGCGATCGCAGTTTCAGTAGTGGCAACAAGGAAAGGTAGGACTACAAGAATCGGTAGAAATATTACGACTGGTTTCATATCCCTATTGCCTTTAGATACCTATGTTTGTCAGACTAACGATAATATTAGGACTTACGCAAAATAATGAAAAAACGAACCGCAAAGGACGCAAAGGACGCAGAGAAATAAGAGTTTTAGAGAGTTATTGCGTAAGTCCTGAATATACAGGAATTTTCAGTTTCAGGATAAAATTTGGTGATATCTAGAATTTTTGGAATAATATTCCGAAGTTTCCATATATCATTTACCCTATGATGAAGCTGCTATGCTTCAAAAAATACGATAGTTCGTGAACTGCATCTACGGAATGTGCGTATGAATCTTAGTCTGATGTTGGACAACCTTCAAACCAACCATCAAACTGGACGACAACCAGATAAAATACTGTGCATATTTACTACTTGTCCAATAACTGCGATCGCAGGCGCACCAAATCCAGTTTCCTCTACCTGTTTGACAATTGTCTCTAAAGTCCCAATCAATTCTTCTTGTTCTGGTCGCGTACCCCAGCGCACCAAAGCAATAGGCGTTTCTAAATTCAACCCAGCTGTAATTAATTCTTCCACAATATAAGGCAGATTGTGAATTCCCATATAAATTACAATGGTTTCGGAACCGTGAGCGATCGCACTCCAATTCACTTGCGGTCTATACTTACCCGCCGCTTCATGGCCAGTTACAAATGTGACTGACGAACTATACAGCCGATGCGTCAAAGGAATACCTGAGTATGCTGCTGCTGCAATTCCCGAAGTGATACCAGGCACAACTTCCGTTGATATTCCAGCTTTGACTAATTCTTCCATCTCTTCGCCACCGCGACCAAAAATAAACGGATCGCCACCCTTGAGCCGCACTACAATTGCACTATCCTGCGCTTTATCAATCAGCAATTGAGTTGTTTCTGACTGCAATAAAGAATGTCTCCCCGCACGTTTACCAGCATTAATTTGCTGGGCTTGGGGATTAATCATTGCCAGAATTGCCGGACTCACCAAGGCATCATAGATGACTACATCTGCACATTCCAACAAACCTTTCGCCTTCAGGGTAATTAATCCTGGAT
>CAXUOL010000345.1:0-7220 GCA_964252435.1 uncultured Nostoc sp. | reverse complement strand
AGTTTATAAGGTTGCTGAACTGTTAAAAAAGAGTTGACAAAATCCACATCTTTAGTAATTAAAATTCGATTTTGTTGAATTGATACAGCATTAATTTCATTATCTGGCGTAGCATTTTCCCCTGGTAAATCTCTGGTGTGGATCGTGTCATAACCTGAAGTTTTGAGAAAACGGGCAAGACGAACTGGTAACTGAGCATCGACAAGAAATTTCATGAGGCAATTCGATGAATGCTTTTGACTTGGCTAAGTCGAGCAGCAAATAATAAGACAGCCAAAATATCTTCAGATTCTAAATCGTCATAATCTTTCAATATTTCTTCAGTACTCATACCAGAACTGAGCAGTTCCAAAATAAACTCAACTGGATAACGAAGTCCTCGAATACAGGGTTTGCCGTGGCAGATATCTGGATTATGAGTAATGCGTTGTAGAAGTGTGTCATTCATAAAGAAATATTCATAAATTCTTACGATATTCTTGTTCTCATATTCTAATTTTAGATGCGATCTGACAGCAGCCCATTGCGATCGCATTAATCAAGATGTTAAAACCTTGGATGTATTGACTTATACGCAAATTACCCCACTTGCACTACAAGCGCACACATTCAACCCTCTTCAAAATGCACCACAAGCACGTTAAGCTGAATTAGAGTGGCAATTTATTGCGCTTTTTAATATGCAAATCTCTGTTCTTGTCAAATTTTAATTTTTTCTGCTTGAGAAACCCGGAATGCTAGACCAAATTTTTGATTACCTCGACTTTCATTTCAGCCTTGAAGCCCTTATAGTTCTGGTGATCCTGGTGCTTTTAGAGGCGCTGTTATCTGCCGACAATGCCATCGCCCTGGCTGCGATCGCAAAAGGGTTGGAAGACAAAGAACTTGAGCGTAAAGCTTTGAACTTTGGTTTAGTCGTTGCTTATGTGTTGCGAATCAGCCTGATTCTCACTGCCACTTGGGTGCAACAATTCTGGCAATTTGAATTATTGGGCGCTGCTTATCTGCTGTGGTTGGTATTCCAACACTTTACCTCGGAAGAATCCAAGGACGAACACCATCACGGGCCGCGTTTTACTTCCTTGTTGCAAGCCATACCCGTGATTGCATTTACAGATTTGGCATTTTCTTTGGATAGCGTGACAACTGCGATCGCAGTTTCTCAAGAAAAATGGCTAGTGCTAACGGGTGCAACAATTGGTATTATTACGCTGCGATTCATGGCAGGATTGTTTATCCGTTGGCTAGACGAATATGAAAACCTAGAAGACGCAGGCTATGTAACTGTGGCCTTAGTGGGCTTACGCTTGTTATTAAAAGTGGTCAACGATAGTTTAGTTCCACCAGAATGGATCATGATTGCTGCCATCTTCCTGATTTTAGGCTGGGGATTTTCCAAACGCGTTAGTACTGAATTACCCCAAGTAGAACCAGAAAAGAGCGAAATCTCTAAATAAGTTATGAGTGAGGAGTTATGAGTGAGGAGTTATGAGTGAGAAAATTTTAACTCCTAACTTTTAACTGTTAACTTTTAACTCCAAACTCCAAACTCCAAACTCCTAACTCCAAACTCCTAACTCCAAACTCCTAACTCCTAACTTTATTACTCATGTAACCAAGGCGTTAAGTGTGGTTGCCAACTGACTAATTCTTCATCCTTAAACCATAGAGCTATTTCCCGTTGCGCAGTTTCTTGAGCATCAGAACCGTGGATTAAGTTGCGACCAATATTCAGACCAAAATCGCCCCGAATCGTTCCCGGCTCTGCTGTTAAAGGGTTTGTCGCACCAATAATCTTTCTGGCAGATGCAACGACACCATCACCTTCCCATACCATCGCTATCACTGGGCTAGAAGTGATAAATTCTACTAGACCACCAAAAAAGGGACGTTCCCGGTGAACATCATAGTGTTGTTCAGCCAATTCCCGACTGACTTTCAGGAACTTTAAACCAACTAGGGTAAAACCTTTAGTTTCAAAGCGACGGATAATTTCCCCCACTAATCCCCGCTGTACTCCATCAGGCTTAATTGCTAAAAATGTGCGTTCCATTGCTATCTCCCAAAGCTTAATAAAGTTTTTATCTAGTCAATTGTCATTTGTCCTTTGTCCTTTGTCCAAGGGTTTTGCACTAACGACCATTGTACAGACGCAATTAATCGCGTCTCTGACCAATGACCAATGACCAATCAGAGTTTATCTCAGAAATTATCCTTAGGTGCATATACGTTCCCAAATGAATGCGCTAAATTGTTAATTCGTGGGTGAAAAACAGAGGTTAGGAAGAAATGGGTGTTGAGTCAACTGCTACATCTGACGAGGTGGTACAAGTACCGTCCAATGGACAAAAATCTGAAGTGAAAAATCATAAACAAAAAAAACTGTTACCACCGAGTCCTACCACAGGAGATTTACCTCGCTCCTGGAAAATTGAGGATAGCGAAGCCTTGTACCGTATTGAAGGATGGGGACAACCTTATTTTTCCATTAGCGCTGCTGGTCACGTTACCGTCGCACCCAAGGGCGATCGCGGGGGATCTCTTGACTTGTTTGAATTGGTCAACTCCATGAAACAGCGCAACTTGGGACTTCCCATGTTGATCCGCTTTTCTGATATTTTGGAAGACCGGATTGAGCGATTGAATGCTTGTTTTGCCAAAGCGATCGCTCGCTATAATTACCCTGGTGTCTACCGTGGTGTGTTTCCCGTCAAATGCAATCAAGAACGGCATTTGATTGAGGATTTAGTGAAATTTGGCAAACCTCATCAATTTGGTTTAGAAGCCGGTTCCAAGCCAGAATTAATGATTGCTCTGGCTGTGTTGGATACACCCGGAGCATTGTTAGTTTGCAATGGCTACAAAGACCGAGAATACATCGAAACGGCAATGTTAGCCCAAAGACTAGGGCAAACACCAATCATCGTCTTAGAGCAGATTGAAGAAGTTGATTTGGTGATCGATGCCAATCGCCAGTTAGGTATTAAACCGATATTAGGGGTTCGTGCCAAACTCAGTACCCAAGGCATGGGACGTTGGGGAGCCTCTAGCGGCGATCGCGCTAAATTTGGTTTGACAATGCCTGAAGTAATTGAGGCTGTTGACAAATTACGGGAAGCTAACCTGCTCGATTCTTTGCAGTTGATGCACTTCCACATCGGTTCGCAAATCTCTGCCATTAATGTGATTAAAGATGCTATCCAAGAAGCCAGCCGCATTTATGTGGAATTGGCAATGCTGGGAGCAGATATGAAATACCTTGATGTTGGTGGCGGCTTGGGCGTAGATTATGATGGCTCCCAAACCAACTTCTATGCATCAAAAAATTACAACATGCAGAACTATGCCAACGACATCGTGGCAGAGTTAAAAGATACCTGTGCAGAGCGGCAGATTACCGTACCAACACTGATTAGTGAAAGTGGACGAGCGATCGCTTCCCATCAATCAGTGCTGATTTTTGATGTTCTCAGTACCAGTGATGTCCCTCTCGACATCCCAGAACCTCCACAAGAGGGAGAATCCCCGATTATTAATTATCTTTGGGAAACTTACCAATCCATCAACAAAGAGAATTATCAGGAGTTCTACCACGACGCGGCACAATTCAAAGAAGAAGCCATCAGCCGCTTCAACTTAGGAATTTTACGCCTCAGAGAACGAGCCAAAGCCGAACGTCTCTACTGGGCTTGTTGTCAGAAAATTCTTAACATCACTAGACAGCAAGAATACGTACCCGATGAACTGGAAGACCTAGAAAAAATCATGGCTTCCATCTACTACGTGAACATGTCAGTGTTCCAATCGGCACCAGATTGCTGGGCGATCGATCAACTATTTCCGATCATGCCAATCCACCGCTTAGATGAAGAACCAACACGACGGGGAATTTTGGCAGACCTCACCTGCGACAGTGATGGCAAAATCGACCGCTTTATTGACCTGCGCGATGTCAAGTCGGTTTTAGAACTACACACCCATAAGCCCGGAGAACCCTATTATTTGGGAATGTTCTTGAATGGAGCTTATCAAGAAATCATGGGCAATTTGCACAACTTGTTTGGCGACACCAACGCCGTTCACATCCAGTTAACGCCCAAAGGCTATCAGATTGAACACGTTGTCAAAGGTGACACCATGAGCGAAGTAGTAAGCTACGTCCAGTATGACTCCGAAGATATGGTGGAAAATATTCGCCAGCGCTGCGAGAAAGCACTAGAAGAAAATCGCATCACCCTAGCAGAATCTCAACGACTACTGCAAACCTACGAGCAGAGTCTTAGAAGATACACGTACTTAAATAGTTAGGAGTGAAGAGTTAGGAATAAAGTTAGGAGTTAGGAGTGAAGAGTTAAGAATAAAGTTAAGAGTTAGGAATAAAGTTAGGAGTTAGGAATAAAGTTAGGAGTTAGGAGTGAAGAGTTAAGAATAAAGTTAAGAGTTAGAAGTGAAGAGGGAGACACGAAATAATAACCTCTAACTCCAAACTCCAAACTCCAAACTCCAAACTCCAAACTCCTAACTCCTAACTCCTAACTCCTAACTCCTAACTCCTAACTCCTAACTCCGAACTCCTAACTCCTAACTCCTAACTTTAATTTGTATTTGTCCCCAACAATTCCTCTATCGCTTGTCGCTCAACAGGTGTATGTGATGGCGGTGTCTGACGGGCATCGGTAATCAGCCAGTCTAAAGCAGCTGCTTGAACATCAATCGCAGCGCCAGTTTTATCTACGCAATAACGTCCAAATACCAGCTTATCGACTAACCGGATTCCAGGGCCCAGGCGCGACCATTCAAAAATCACGCTGTTTTCCACTGTTGCACCACTACATATCCAACAATTGGGGCCAATCATCGCTGGCCCGACAATTTTAGCTCCGTCTTCGATTCTCGTCATACCGCCAATGTAAACTGGGCCTGTAATATCCACTTTGTCCCAATTTACGGCGACATTTAAGCCAGTGTAGATGCCAGGAGCGACTTCATGACCAGGAATTTGCACATTTTTGATTTCACCCAGCAGCACACCGCGAATCGCCCGCCAATAGTCTGGGACTTTACCAATATCTACCCATTCAAAGTCCATAGGAATTGCGTAGAAGGGGGCTTTAATTTCTACCAATTTGGGAAACAATTGGCTACCAATGTCATATTCGACATCAGAGGGAATATAGTTAAAAACCTCTGGCTCAAAGATGTAAATACCTGTGTTGATGTTGGTGCTGAGGGCTTCTTCAGTTGCAGGTTTTTCTTGGAAAGCTTTGACACGTCCCTCTTCGTCAGTCACAACCACACCATAGCTAGAAACTTCTTCCTTGGGGACAGATTTAGTGATAATGGTAGCGATCGCTCCTTTGGATTTATGCCATTTAACAGCCGCAGTTAAATCCAAGTCAATTAAAGCATCACCACATAAAACTACAAACGTATCATCAAAAAACGGTGAGAAGTCTTGGATGCGCCGCATCCCTCCAGCTGAACCTATCGCTTCGCCCACCAGTTTACCGTCGTCATCAATTTTTCCTTCAAAAGAATAGGCAATTTGCACCCCAAACCGCTGACCATCACGGAAATAGTTTTCTATTTCCTCAGCCAAATGACTAACATTGACTAGAATCTGGTCAAATCCATGATGGCGTAACAGTTCTAGCAAAAACTCCATCACTGGCTTTTGCAGGATAGGCATCATTGGCTTGGGCATAGTGTACGTAATCGGACGCACGCGAGTACCCTTGCCAGCCGCGAGAATCATCGCTTTCATAAAAATTTATTCCTCAACCACAAGCCAGTTTACTTTCATCGAGTGATACTTAATCATCGGTTTTTATTTATGCTCTAAGTTATCCCCCAGAATAGGGATAACAGGAATTTAGTGGTTATTACAACCATCGATATACTTAGATGACAAGCGATCGCTTATCTTTTCAATTTACTCGGATTTTGGGGCTGAATCAAAAATCTATGACAAAGCAGGAAGCAGCTATGCTGGAGGCAGGAGGAAAACCCCATAAATATAGCAAAGTGCTGAGTGCTGTACATGGATAGCGGGGCGTTTAGCCCGTGCTAAGTGCTGAGTAAAAACCCCGTTAATTCAAGGTTTTGAGCAACTAACCCTGTCCTAACCTATGTGACTACGGCTAACTTTGCGCTCCTCTGCTTTTAAACTTAAACCCTCAATTCACCACGAATTTACGAAACTGTAGACTTAGTTCATCGGATGCTCAAAAGGTTTGCCGATATTAGCTGAATCTCTAATTAAGCGAATTTTAATTTCATGATAAAAGTCCTCTTGAAATAGCTCTACTTTCGATTGAGCCGAGAGTAATAGTAGTGCCCAGAAAACGCTAACTAAGTTACTGTGTTTAGACTCATGTCCAGACCCATTTTGGTTGAGAAGCTTTGTCTTAGTCCACAATTCTACAAGTTGTTCTAAATTCAACCAATTTTGTTCTAAACTTAGCTCTCTTGTCGATAATTTCAACACCTGCTCTAGTTCCCCAGCGACTTCTGTCAGATTTTCCTGGTGAGCTAACTCCAGCGCCTCCCGCATACTTTGAACGCTAGGTTGACGCCTAAGACGGATAGGTTTGTTGACTTTTTCTACCAGTTTCAGTTGGTTAGCCATAATCTGCAATTGCTCGATTAACTCTTGCAGAGTCACCCGGCGCTTTGGTGGCGGCATCGCCGCTGGACGACGACGTAATTGCCGTTCTAAGGGTAGACGATGACCCTGATGTGATACACCGTCTTCACCTGACAATAGAGCATCATCTTCTAAACCATCTTGTGCATCCCCAACTGTTGACAATTGCATTAAGGTATTGGCTTTGAATAATACCAACATTGATGCTGATAAAAATGCCTGTCCAGATTGAGACAAGTCCGCTTCATAGCCTCTTGTTATTGCCCCCGGTGCCATCAGTTCTAAATAGCGGTCAATCACCTCAATCACTTGGACATCCCAAGGATCAATTTCCCCCTGCTCGGCTTGGTAAATCAAAAATGTGATTGTTTCTAACAGCTCGGAAGCTTCCATCAACAGGTTCTAAGTTAATTAATCAGAATCAAAAGACTGTAAATTCAACACTAAACTAATTGACTATTGGCAAAGTGTATACTCTACACATTCGCTTGCGCTTCTTTTATTCAGAAATTGCCTGCTGGCAGTATCCTCTAAAATTTGCGATCGATCACCATTGTGAATTGTGAGATTAGAT
>CAXUOL010000344.1:0-7236 GCA_964252435.1 uncultured Nostoc sp. | reverse complement strand
AGAGTACTCGGCTTTTAACCGATTAGTTCCGGGTTCGAATCCCGGGCGACCCATAAAATTAACATAATATTACTTAGATTAAAAGAAGGCGATCGCAGCATCCAAGAAATTTCTGCAATTCGGTAGGATAGGCATAGACTAATCCCAAAGACCATTGTCATGGTAAAAACACTTCCACAGCATTGGACAATTCCCCTTCTGGAAAATGGCGACAAACTTAGCCTTTATGAATTTGAGCGTCGCTACAACGCCATGCCTAAATTGAAAAAAGCCGAATTGATTGAGGGAATTGTCTACATGCCTGCTGCTTTGCGTTTTAGAAGTCATGGTCAACCGCATGGTTGGATTATTGGTTGGTTAGTTAGCTACGAAGCCGCGACACCTGGTGTAGCTTTGGGAGTAGAACCCACTGTGCGCCTAGATTTAGATAACGAACCCCAACCAGATGCTGTACTTTTAATCAACCCAGAAGTAGGTGGTCAAGCAAGGCTGAGTGAAGATGATTATATTGAAGGCGCACCAGAGTTAATTGTCGAAATTGCTGCTAGTAGTGTCGCCATCGACCTCCATGCTAAAAAACAAGCCTATCGTCGCAATGGAGTCAAAGAATATATCGTCTGGCAAGTACTCGATCAGAAATTGACCTGGTTCTATTTGGAACAGGGTGAGTATCTAGAGTTTGCTACTGATAGTAACGGTATTCTGCGAAGTCAAATTTTTCCAGGGTTGTGGTTAGGGGTTGCAGAGTTATTAGCGGGGAATATGCAGTCTGTGTTGACTGTTTTACAAACAGGCTTGCAATCTCCTGAACACGCAGCATTTGTCCAGATACTAGAGCCTTTTGCCTGATGCGATCGCTTGTAGATTTGTTTAAACACTCAGGAATGCGATCGCTTTGAGATGACCATTTTGGATAGTGGGCTACCAGAGCTACTAACTGTAGGGTAACTAAATGTACAGCAATACAGAGCAAGTATGGAGCATAGTACAGCAGTAGAGGGCAAGTATAGAACACATTTATAATAACGATGGCGTAAACTTTTTCAACATAGACACACGACACTAGTTATAATTTCCTATAAGTTGAAAAAACTCTTAAGATTTAGCGTAATAGTTACGCTTCTCTCAGACCGACTAGCTGACAACCACATTAGGAGGACTATCTATGGCGCTTGTACCACTGCGGCTGCTGTTGGATCACGCAGCCGAAAACGGTTACGGCATCCCAGCTTTCAACGTTAACAATTTGGAGCAGATTCAGGCGATCCTGAAGGCTGCTGTCGAGACAGATAGCCCCGTAATTTTACAAGCCTCACGCGGCGCTCGTAATTATGCAGGAGAAAACTTTCTCCGCCACCTGATTTTGGCGGCAGTAGAAACCTATCCTCACATTCCTATTGTCATGCACCAAGATCATGGGAATGCGCCTGCTACCTGCTACTCAGCAATTAAGAACAACTTCACCAGCGTGATGATGGATGGTTCTTTAGAAGCTGATGCTAAGACCCCCGCTAGCTTCGAGTACAACGTTAGTGTTACCCGCGAAGTTGTAAATGTAGCTCATGCTCTGGGTGTCAGTGTTGAAGGTGAACTTGGTTGCTTGGGTTCTCTAGAAACTGGTGCTGGTGAAGCTGAAGATGGTCACGGGTTTGAAGGTACACTCGACCATTCCCAATTGCTAACCGACCCCGATGAAGCTGTTGACTTCGTAGAAGCAACCCAAGTAGATGCTTTGGCTGTTGCCATTGGCACAAGCCACGGTGCTTACAAGTTTACCCGCAAGCCGACTGGCGAAATTTTGGCCATCAGCCGCATTGAAGAAATTCACCGCCGTCTGCCTAACACCCACTTAGTAATGCACGGTTCTTCTTCTGTACCTGAAGATTTGCTTGCACTGATTAACCAGTATGGTGGTGCAATTCCTGAAACCTACGGTGTACCTGTAGAAGAAATCCAAAAAGGTATTAAGAGTGGTGTACGTAAAGTAAACATCGACACCGACAACCGTTTGGCTATTACTGCTGCTGTCCGTGAAGCTTTGGCTAAAAAACCAGAGGAGTTTGACCCCCGTCACTTCCTCAAGCCTTCTATTACATACATGCAGAAGGTTTGTGCTGAACGCTACCAGCAATTTGGCACAGCTGGCAACGCCAGCAAGATTAAGCAAATTTCTTTAGAAGATTTTGCTGCTAAGTATGCTAAAGGTGAACTTAACGTTATTACCAAATCAGCGGCTAAAGTTTAATTTTGACAACAAATAAATAGAGGGACATTACTGCTATGCTCCTCAAAAACTGAGGGTTTTAATGTTGTCAGAAACCGGGTAAACACCCGGTTTTTTATTTGATTCATAAGGATTGGGAATGGGGCATGGGGCATTGGTCAATAATCAATAGTTCTTCTCCCCCTGCTCCCCCAGTCCCCAGTCCCTAAAACATCCGATGTTGTAAAGAGGGCATTTGACGCCGGACTTGTTCGAGCCTAGTGGGCTTGATTTCTGCGATCGCAATTCCCGGTTTTTCTCCAGCATCGGCTAAAATTACACCCCAGGGGTCGATAATGACCGCGTGACCGTGGGTTAGACGACGGGCGTAGTTATTCCCCGTTTGGGCGGGAGCAATGACGTAGGCGGTATTTTCGATGGCTCTGGCTTGTAGTAGTACTTGCCAGTGGTCTTTACCTGTAAAGGCAGTAAAAGCGGCGGGAATAAAGATAACATCGGCTCCCTTTTGTGCCAGATGACGATACAATTCCGGGAATCGGACATCATAACAAATAGAAAGCCCTAAATTACCGAGCTTTTCGGAAAAATGGACGGGGGGTAGTTGCGTACCAGCCACAACTGTGCTGGATTCGCGGTAGGTGTTGCCGTCGGGAACATTAACATCAAATAGGTGTACTTTGTAGTAGCGGGAAAGCTCTTGACCGCTGGGGTCGATGAGTAGAGTTGTGTTATAAACTTTGCCTGTATTATCTACCGGAAGTGGAAAGCTGCCGCCCAAAATGGTAATTTGAAAGCGTTGAGCCATTTTTTTGAGAAATTTTTCACTTTCAAGAGCGATCGCATTACCTTGTGCAAGTTTATCTTTTTCTTCTCCCATATAGGAAAAGTTTTCTGGCAAACCTACCAATTCAGCACCTTGACGCACGGCAAGCTCTATTAATTCTTCTGCCTGTGCCAAATTTTTGTGTAAATCGGGCACACTGGTCAATTGAATAGCGGCGGCTAAATAAGACTTCATAGATTCAACAGCGAATAGTTGATTTATGGAAGATAGATTATCAAAATATATCGCTACTTCCAAATCTGTGGAACTTAATTAGAAATTCATCAGCGTTACTTTTCTTTAACAGACTTGTTTGATTGCTGCTCTTAATCTTCCTTTGGGTTCTAGCAAACTGAATAATATTGCAATGAGTTGCGATCAAACCCTGATAAAAGCCGCGTGATATGAATATTTCCGTATTACAGAGTAACTAAATTTATTTATGAGATTGTTATACCAATTCTATCGGACTCCTATTTGATTTGCGAAAAAACTCAGTACAAATATATTCACTTTTTTTCTGTTCCCTGTTCCTTGTCAAACAAGTAAGTTCAAGAATTAAATTAGATTCCTATATGTGAGGTTAAGCTTGATTCACGTAGGAATAATTCATCTAGACGCTTACTTTTACAGAGAAGCAAGTTATACCAATTTGAAAAAAGAATTCATATTAATTTTGGATTTTGAATTTTGGGCATACCCTTTCTCTTAAACAAGCTACGCACAGCCTCTCGTAGAGATTCAATGTACGTGACCGAAAACGACTCATGATACAGAGCAACTAAATTTATTTATGGGGATCAATAATGCAAGAATTTTGAATACTTCGGCTACGCTCAGTACAAGTTTTGAATTTTGAATTCGTAGAGAAGCGACGTGACTCAGCTTTTAGGTTTTTTGTTAGCGGCATTAGCGCTAGAAATTGGTAAGCTAATACGCATTTAACTTGCATATTGTTGATTTTGGAGAAAAAGCGTCAATCCTTCTCCCCTGCTCCTCTGCCCCTCTGCTCCCCTGCTGTCTAAATGTGTAAATTAGGTGTTTAACAGCTTAGTGCGGGAATTAGGCAGTTGTTTTTGAGGTAAAAAACTCCTAAAAATATTCTGAACCTGTGTACAAATGTAAACAAGTTTGAGAGACAGGAAATTCGTACCTCTCAAACTTGTTTATGAAAATTAACTTAAAGTTAGAACAAAATGGATAACTCAAGAGGATTTTATTGCCGATTGAGTTTCAAAGATGCTTTTCGAGAGTGGAAGCTAATGTAGTTTTAGGCACAGCGCCGACCACCATATCCACTTTTTGTCCACCCTTAAAAATCATTAATGTAGGAATGCTGCGGATGCCATACTGACTAGCAACATTCGGATTTTCATCTGTGTTGACTTTTACGACCTTTATTTGACCTTTGTACTGTTCGGAGATTTCATCGACAACAGGAGCTACCATACGGCATGGTCCGCACCAGGGTGCCCAAAAGTCAACTAAAACTGGTACATCGCTGTCGAGTACTTCTTGCTTGAAACTAGAATCGGTAACTTGTGCGGCTGTTGACATGCCTAAAACCTTCGCCAATAATTTCTGAACTTGGTGAAAATTCTACCATAGCAAAAACCTCAGCTTGGGAGTGGGAGGATGTACATTTGCAAAGAAGCTCTAGAATTTATTTACAAACATAAGGAACCGCCCGAACAGTAGTCCGGGCGGAGTGTGGTGTGAGGAGTGAACGGAAACATGCGTCTCCGCTATTTCTATTGTAAGCGACATATCGGATTTTTCCAGCAATTGTTTAGGGGGCTAGAAAAATTTATTGAAGGATTGGGCATTGGGCATTAATTATTTCTCCCTCATCCTTCCCTATTCCCTATTCCCTTTATTTCCCCATACCTAATTGTTGAGCTTTTTGGTAAACTTTACCCTCGGTTAATAAAGAAGGTGCAATTACAACTTCGACTTGCTGCATTTCTTTAATATTTTTCACTCCCAAAGTACCCATACTGGTCTTTAAGGCTCCTAAAAGGTTGTGAGTACCATCATCTAGTCCTGCTGGGCCAATGAGTATTTGCTCTAAGCTACCAGTGGTGGCAACGCGAATGCGGGTGCCACGGGGCAAGACTGGGCTAGGAGTCGCCATACCCCAATGATAACCTCGTCCAGGGGCTTCTGCGGCTCTGGCAAAGGGGGAGCCAATCATCACACCATCAGCACCACAGGCGATGCATTTGCAAATGTCGCCACCGGTGATTAAACCGCCATCAGCAATAATCGGGATATAGTTGCCAGTTTCGTTATAGTAATCATCTCGTGCTGCGGCACAATCTGCGATCGCAGTCGCCTGTGGCACACCCACACCCAACACCCCACGAGAAGTACAAGCCGCACCAGGCCCAATTCCCACCAGTACCCCAGCCGCTCCAGCTTTCAACAAATTCAACGTGACTTCGTAAGTCACGCAATTCCCCAACACCACAGGGATGGGCATGGAACGGCAAAATTCTGCTAAATCGAGTGGTACTAAAGACTCTGGTGACAGATGTGCAGTAGAAACTACCGTAGCTTGGACAAAAAATAAATCTGCCCCAGCTTTTGCTACCGCCTCACCGTATTTACTTGCACCGGCTGGAGTCGCACTCACTGCGGCAATGCCACCTTGTTGTTTAATTTCCTGAATACGTTGTTCAATTAATTCCGGTTTTATTGGTTCGGCATAGAGTTCTTGCATCAGGGCAACAAATTCATCTTTCCCCACAGAGGTAATCCGATCTAATATTGGTTCTGGGTCGGCATAACGAGTTTGAATACCCTCTAAGTTGAGGACACCTAATGCTCCTAACTGTGACAAACGTACAGCCATACGAACATCTACTACGCCATCCATAGCACTAGCAATTATCGGGATTTCTCGCTCAATATTGCCAATACACCACTTAGTATCTGCCAAACTAGGGTCTAGTGTTCTGTTACCAGGGGCTAGAGCAATTTCATCTATTCCGTAAGCTCTGCGAGCCGTTTTTCCCCGCCCAAGTTGAATTTCCACGCTTTAACTTTACTCAAATCTGTTTAAGCTAGGGTATCAAATTGTGGAGAAATTTGGGGCGTTTTTTCCCGAACCATATAAGTGACTAATGACAGTAGTCACTAGTCATTTGGATTTTGACCAATTCAAAATTCAAAATTAGTTTGATTTACCGTTTATTTTTAGCGGCATCCACACCAGTGTAACCAGTTGCTAACCAAATTATGGCTCTAGCTCCATCACGAATAGATTTTTCGATAGATTCAGGGGGTTTTTCTGAAGGAACTGGCACTGGTTTTAAATAAATACCCCGACTACCCAAAATAATTTCGCCAATGACACAAGCCCGACGCATGTGGAAGTCTGAAGTAATCAAATAAACACTCTTAATGCCGCGCGCTTGCAAATCATCTACCAAAGTAGTAAAATTAGTAACTGTATCTACTGCTTCATAATCCAAGTGTAAACGTTGAGGATCAACACCAGCTTTGGTAAACACTTTTTGGGTGAATGTACGTGGACTGCCGCCTGTAATCCAAATCGGTATATTTGGATGCTCCCGAACGAATTTTGCTGTAAATTTTTCTCGCTCTAAATGTCTAGTTGAACCACCTAACACTACAACTGCTTGCGGCTGCACAAATTGGTTTTGTACTTCTTTATATCCCCACCACATAATTATTGGTAGGACAAAAGCCATAAAACGAAAAGATTTATTTGTAAAGAGTAGCTTATTCAAGGCTCAATAACTTAATTTACTTAGTGCACAATTTTCTCTGGATATAACAAAAAAACAATTGATAGTCAGAGTAGCAAACTTCCAAAGAATCTGCCCAAATATAAATTTGGTTGGTTTTCGTGTAGCAGCGCGATTAAACGTGCCTGGAGTTTTTCCTCTAATTGATGGATTATCCTAACCGATATCAGACGATTCATCAAAGGGTTCTAACCACTTTATATAGTAGTTCTCAATTGCACGGAATACAGGAGCCAGTCGCGTAGGCGGATATCCCGACTTGGGCGAACTGGCGTACCACTGTTAGGGGTACAGGAATGCTCCTACCATATTAATTGCTGTATATATGAATTTTCTGAAGATAACGGGACTGGTGCGACTTGAACGCACGACCTGACGCTTAGGAGGCGTCCGCTCTATCCAACTGAGCTACAACC
>CAXUOL010000343.1:0-7242 GCA_964252435.1 uncultured Nostoc sp. | reverse complement strand
AAGCCTACGGCGCTTGGCGATTAAAAAAATTTATGGGCAAAGAATATATGGGTGTTGCTCGTTCAACTTTTCTAATTTCACCTGATAGAATTATTGCCTATACTTGGCCTAATGTAAAAACAAAAAATCATGCTCAGGCAGTTTTAACTAAATTGCGGGAATTAGCAGCCACGTAACGCAATTGGATGCAGGTATAATTACAGCAATGTTACGTGAATCATATTTATAATAAAAAAGCAGGATGTGAGCAGCTTATTTGAGCAAGCAATTATCAATGCGTTGAACTCAGCCAATCCTGAAAAAATTCTGGAAGGTAAAGTAGCTAATGCTATTATTCGGGCAGGGTTTGATTTAGTCAGTTTCAACAAAGCAGTGGGTCTAAATGGTGAAATTGGTGAAATTGATGTGGAAACTAGCAACGCTATCATTGAAGTAACAACCCAAACTGCTCGTAAGTTAAAGCAAATTCAAAAATTGATATCAAACCCTGACTTGAATCCCTTGAACAAGCCAGTTATTCTCTACGCACCTAATTATAAAATAACTCCGGCTCAAGATATCATCGCTAGTGGAAGTTATATAGTTCGCACTCAAGATGAATTATTAGAGTTACTATTCATACTAGGAGCATAAGCTATGCCAGAACCTATTTCTCTAATTTCTAGTGTTGAGATTCAACCATCAGAATTTTTGATTTTTTTGCAATATTTAGGAATATTACTACATCCAGATAATGTATATGATGGGCGTATTTCTAGAGGAAATACTCATGTTTGGATGGTTTTAGATAACACGGAATTAGAAAATTTTAATGCTGATGAAATGAAACTAATAACCCAAAAGCTTACAGCGAAACCTCAAACTCATATTCTACTTGATGTCAGTAAAACTCCAGGAAGTGAGGAACTAGCGCTGGAGTTTGCCTGTAAGTTTGCGAAACGATGGTCTTGTATTGTTTACGACTCAAATTATAACATTTACTCAACACAAGAATTATTAGAGTTATGCCCAGCAGAAGCAGGCTTTGTTTGCGGAACAGATACAAAATTTAATCCGATATAGACTCGATTAGGATATCTTAAAGTCTGATGAAATGGCTCTAAAAACTGCCAACGCGATGATTGAAGTAAGGAATTAGACTTTTCGCAATTTGAAATCAACATGATTCAAGTTATCCAAGCCCAAAATGTCACTCTTGCCTACTTAAAGAAAAAATTTGCTTTATACAAATCTGAAGATGAGCAATTTTTTACAGAGTGGTTTGACTACATCCCTGAAATATCTGAATTAGAAAAGCAATATTTAGACAGAGTTAAGAACAACTATTTCAACGTCCTTGAAAATGCTCCTCTTTTAGAAGAAGCAGTAAAATTGGTAGTATTATCTCCATTGCTAGATTTAGCTGGTTTTTATCGTCCTCCTTTTTATATCGCTACAGTAGAAAGTATAGAGATTAGCGAACAAGTTATCATTGATAATGAATTAAACGCCGAAGAGAGTAAAGAATTTATTAAAGGTAAAATTGATGTCTTGGTTCTCCAAGAGCAGCTATGGTTATTAATAATTGAATCTAAGAGGTCTAGTTTTTCCTTGGCAAAGGCGATTCCTCAAGCTTTGACTTATATGTTGGCAAATCCTCAGCCTGAGCATCCTGCATATTCTTTAGTAATGAATGGAGAAGATTTCCAATTTATTAAGTTGATAAAACAAGATAAACCAATGTATGCTTTATCTGATAAATTCACTTTATATAGACGCGAGAATGAATTATATAAAGTTTTGAATATATTAAAAAAAATTGGTCAAGTTTTAAATTAATTATCTTTGCTCTTTCTATCTAGTCGTGTGTCAAGTTTGTAAACAAGTTTGTAGTAAGGACTTCAGTCCTTATTTTCTAAGCACTAAAGTGCTTACTACAAACTATCAAAACTATCTTGATAGACCATTAGGTTAATACTGTAACAGTGTTATAATATTTATATTGTATCTTTAAAATTAATTATGGTTCAATTTATCCAAGCACAAAATGTTGGGCTTGCCTATTTGGAAGAAAGATTTAGCCTACAGTTAGCCGAAGATGAGGCATTCTTCACAGAATGGTTTGAAAATTTACCGGAAATTACAGATTTAGAAAAGCCAAATTTAGACAGAATAAAACTTCATTTTCTCCGTTTGGTCAAGCGTCCCCCTTTGTCAGAAGAAACGGTGAAATTAGTAGTTTTATCTCCTTTACTCAATTTAGCTGGATTTTATGATGAGCCTTTTTATATGAGAGGCGAACAATCAATAGAAATTTCTGCAGAAGATGAAGGAGAAATTATTAGAGGTAGAATTGATATTTTAGTTATTCAAGAACAATTCTGGTTGTTAGTAATTGAATCTAAAAGGTCTAGCTTTTCTCTTTTAGAAGCCATACCTCAAGCACTTGTTTATATGCTTGCTAATCCTAGCCAAGACAAACCTGCTTTTGGATTAGTAACAAATGGTAGTGATTTTATTTTCCTGAAACTTACCAAAGAAAATCAGCCAAAGTATGCTATGTCTGACCAATTTACACTTTTGAAACGAAAAAGTGAACTGTATCAGGTTCTAAGTGTATTAAAAAATTTGACTCAAATTTTGAGTTAATAAAATTATGTCAATTCGTCCTATATACCTTGATTGTCACGCTACTACAGCCGTAGATGAACGGGTACTAGCAGCAATGCTCCCCTACTTCACAGAAAAATTTGGCAACCCAGCAAGTATTAGTCATGTTTATGGTTGGGAAGCAGAAGCTGCTGTGAAGCAAACGCGAGAAATTTTAGCAGCAGCAATCAACGCCGCACCAGAAGAAATTGTGTTTACGAGTGGTGCAACAGAAGCAAATAATTTAGCTATAAAAGGTGTTTCGGAAGC
This sequence comes from uncultured Nostoc sp., assembly GCA_964252435.1. Lineage (GTDB taxonomy): Bacteria > Cyanobacteriota > Cyanobacteriia > Cyanobacteriales > Nostocaceae > Nostoc. Next base: position 4,344 of record CAXUOL010000343.1, on the reverse strand, counting down.
TTATTTTAAAAAAGGTCAGCATATTATTACTGTTGCCACTGAACATAGTGCAGTGATTGATCCTTGTAATTATTTAAAGAGTCTTGGTTTTGAAATTACTATTCTCCCTGTCCAAAAAGATGGATTGATTGATTTAACTGAGTTAAAAAAAGCTTTCCGTCCTGAGACAATTTTGGTATCGGTGATGGCTGCAAATAACGAAATTGGCGTGTTACAGCCATTGGCAGAAATTGGGGAAATGTGCCATGAACACCAAATCCTATTCCACACCGATGCCGCCCAAGCTATTGGTAAAATTCCCTTGGATGTGCAAGCGATGAAAATTGACTTGATGTCGCTAACAGCACATAAAGTATATGGCCCCAAAGGTATTGGAGCGCTGTACCTCCGCAGACGCGATCCCAGAGTGCAACTGGCTCCCCAGCAGCATGGCGGCGGACACGAGCGGGGGATGCGCTCTGGTACATTGTATACACCGCAAATTGTCGGCTTTGGGAAAACTGTAGAAATCGCTTTGGCTGAACAAGAGACAGAAACCCAACGCCTCTCCCAATTAAGACAAAGATTGTGGGAACAGCTTTCGCAACTTGAAGGAATTCATTTCAACGGACATCCTCAACAGCGATTAGCGGGAAACTTGAATATCAGTGTTGAGGGAGTGGATGGAGCCGCACTTTTGCTAGGATTGCAGCCAGTAATGGCAGTTTCTTCTGGATCTGCTTGCTCGTCAGCAAATACTGCTCCTTCCCATGTTCTTACAGCACTGGGACATTCAGAAAAGCTAGCTTATGCCTCGGTGCGGTTTGGTATTGGCAGGTTTAATACAGAAGAAGAGATTGATATTGTGGCAAAACACGCGATCGCTACCATTCAAAGTTTACAAAATAAACGGTAAACATAAAAGCCAGCAATGCCTCTTTTGTAGACAATCGCTTATTTAGGAATAAATATTATTGGTGTGATTGGCCATATCAAAAACATTAAATTCAATTCCTTCTAACTTCAGCCTCAAAGCCTCTAATAAGAGATTTACCCTTTCTTCAATAAAAATGGTTAAGGCATGTTCAGGAAGTGCATCGGCTCTTGACCATTCAAGAATCACTGTCGGTATAAGATGAGAACTTAACACCGCTTCTAAACCAGGTTCATCATATTCTTTGAGATAATCTAATGGATTTTTATCGCTAATTTTCAAATTAGTTATTTGAGAAAGATAAGCAATATTCATTAAGCTGTCACATTCTATTTGACTAGCAATGCCAGTCTGTTTAATAAAGTTAACTGGAAATATATGGTGCAAGTTAGGCTTATCTGTGAACAAGTAATAAACATCAGACAAAACATCGTTATGGGGTTTTGCCCAATCTTGCGGCTTGTGGTTTGCATAAAGTGATAGTATGGCTCTGGATAAGCGACCTCTATAACTGTAGAAAGATTTTCTTATCGAATTCTTATCAATATCAAATTGATTGAATGAGTAAGTCCTATTAGCCTTTTCTTGATTAACAAAGTATATATGTTGCCAGAGGTGAGTAGTGTTTGTTAGTAAATCTGCATTATGAAAACTATAATACCAAAAATATTTATTTAAAAAAGTATAATCTGGTTTATAATTTCGATAAAAATATGCTGTGATAGTCAGGTATAAATATCGGTAAGGAATTAATCTTCCACCCTTAATATGCAAACAATTATCAAAGAAATTAAAAGTTTTAGCAACCGCTATTTTAAAATCAACCCATACAGCTTCAATATGCTCTGTTTTTAGCTCATTCAAGTACTTGTCAGTAATATTTTGGATCGCGGCTTCGGGAAATTCAAGTTTTACGACTACAGCCAGCATCTGGAGCAATGTCCAATTATCAATACTGGCATATTGACTACTAGAAATAGTTTTTTTAAATTTATCAAATAATTCACGAAGATAGAACCCAGAGATATTATTTATCTTATTTTCAGAACGAAAAGTCTTAGCAACCACAATATCAAAGATATCCAAGGGTTTGCCAGCTTGATTAATCCGCTCGAATATTTGGCATACTTCTGCAACTTCAATACCTCGTAACTCAATGAAGGAAATTCTGTAATTATCAAAAATTTGTCGAATTCTCTTTAGCTGTTTTTTGTACAAATTTTTATAATTATTATTTTCACTATCTAAAAGACGATCTTCTATAGAATCGTAATCAGATTTGATATCTTTTAGCTTGACAATTAATCCTTTTTTATAAAGCTTATATCTCTCTATATTTATTTTTAATTGACCATCTCTATCATCAATTTCATCCCAAAACAAAAATCTTTTTGTATAACTTACGTCATCAGTCGCCTCGGTAAAATCAACAGAAATATCTACATATAGTGTAGGGTCAAAATTTTCTTTACCATCAATTTTGCCTCCATATATTGACATTAAAAGAGCAGTTGTTCTTTGTTGCCCATCTAAAATATATTGGTATTCGTTAGAAGAAAAATTATCAGCAATCTTAATACCTCCTATTTCTCTATGACTTTCTAACTTAGTACTGGTTTTCCAAATTAAAATACTTCCTAAAGGGTAAAATTTATAAATACTATCCCAGAGTTTTTTAACATTTTCTTTCTCCCAGACAACATCTCTTTGAAAAGTTGGAATTTGATACTTACTAGCTAAAAGATTTTCCAAATAGGTAGCAATGCCAGAATCAGTTGGTTGAATACGATCAGTGTATGTAGACATTAAATTAACCTTACCTAATTTTGAGTAAATATCAAGATTGGCGTGTGAACTTCACTACTTTTAGTAAAATTCCATACAAAGTTAACTGATATTTAATTAAGTGGCAACTCAGATTTTAGAAACTCTCTGCAACCTTTCTTCCATGCCAACATTGCCCTGTAAGCCGCCTGTGTGTACCAGCAACAAGCGATGCCTCCGGCAACCCCTTTGGGGAACGCCTTTACAAAAAAATCCCTGCTGTAGTAAATCCATCACTCCGTAAAACATTTTGGCGGTATATACGTAATCAAGAGGTACGCCATGTTTCTGTGTGAACTGCTGGCTGAACAGTAGCAACTTATCGTTCACCTTTGCATAACCGCCAAAGTGATAATCACATACCAATTCCCAGGAAGCGGGAGAATTATATGGTGCAGGTAAATCAGAGGCGAGGTAATTTGTCAATAAACTTTCGATTTCTTGTGCCAAAAATGCGCCATTTTTCAATACTGGAAAAGCGATCGCTCTTTGTCCTTCATGCAACGAAAGCGCAATACCAGCCAGTGTAGTGGCTGTACCGCAGGCTACGCAGATACGATCAAATGCCATCGCATTAGCAATTATCTCTGTGCAACCGCGCACACCATTTAAATTACTTCCGCCTTCGGGAATGATAAACACCTCACCGAAACGTTGTTGCAGATATTCCTGTAGTGCTGGTGTGTTGCGCTGTCGATACATTTCGCGGTTCAGATACACAAGCTGCATACCCTGTTGTACAGCAAAACTCAGCGTAGGATTTAACGGTAGCCTCTCCTCGCCACGAATTACACCAATGGTACGAAAACCGAAAAGATTACCAGCCGCCGCAGTTGCATATATGTGATTGGAATAAGCACCGCCAAAGGTTAGCAGCGTTGTGAAATTTTTCTCCTTGGCCTCCAAAAGATTGTATTTCAGCTTAAACCACTTGTTGCCGTTAACCAAGGGGTGCATGAGATCGAGGCGCAGCACATACAGATCAACACCTGCGCGACGGGCGATTTCGCTGTTAATTTGTTGTAGAGGAGGAGGAAAAAAGGTTAACGACATGCGTAAACATTCTAACTTAAAATTTACATTCTTTCACGTTCATTATTGAACATAAAAGTAATGATAAACATTGAGTAATTCAATGGTAAGTCAATCAAAATAAAGAATAAATCTTTCTGATGATTAGCTTTAGAAATTGGCATTTTACTAATTGACTATTTTAAGTAAATATAAGAAACATAACACTCGCTCCAGATAATATTCTTTTTGGAGAAAAGAAATGGTTGCACTCACACAGCTTACTCAAGTTATTTCCAATCCTGGACGTTTGACAATTGAAACTGTTGAAATTGCTCCTCAAACGACTGCTATACGTTGTCTCGACTGGGATAGAGAACGTTTTGATATCGAGTTTGGTTTACGGAATGGTACAACTTATAATTCTTTCTTAATTCAGGGAGAAAAAGTTGCTTTAGTTGACACATCTCACGGCAAGTTTGAGGAATTATATCTTGAGGTAGTGGCGGGATTAATTGATCCGGCTAAAATAGATTACTTAATTATCAGCCACACGGAACCAGACCACAGTGGATTAGTAAAAAATATTTTGGAAT
>CAXUOL010000342.1:0-7245 GCA_964252435.1 uncultured Nostoc sp. | reverse complement strand
ACCGCTTGACGGATGATAATACCGCGATTTGTCACCATCATGATTTCATCATCATCGTTGTTCACAATGCGTAGGGTTGCTAGCTTGTCTTTAGTTTTGCGGTTTTTGAACTTGGTTGCCATTAAACCCTGACCAGCACGATTTTGCAGCCGGAATTGAGCAACTGGTACGCGCTTACCATATCCACCCATTGTAATTACCAACACCCAAGGGCCAACAATGCCACTGCTAGGCACTTCTGCTGACTCTTCAGTAATTTCGGTAATTTCGGTATCTTCTGTTTCAATTGCTTCGATTGTTTCGATTGTTTCGGTTGTTTCGATATCTTCAATTTCGGCTTCTGTAACATCCAAAGTTTCCAGAATTGCTGCGGGGAGAATATCCATACCCACGAGTTCATCTTTATTTTTGAGTTTCATGGCTTTCACCCCACGAGTCGCCCTACTTAAAGGACGCAGTTGTTCGTGGTTGCACCGGAAGTTAATCGCCATTCCGTTACGAGAACCAATGATTACACTATCCTCGACTCTAGCGCGTCGCACCCAGCGGAGCTGGTCGCCTTCTTCTAAGGAAATGGCAATCAAGCCATTGGCGCGAATGTGACTAAAGGCTGCCAATTCGGTTTTCTTGATATTGCCGCCCTTGGTGAGCATGACCAGATATTCTTCACTGCTAAACTCGTCAACCGGCACAATCGAAGTGATTTTTTCCTCTTTGGGAATCGGTAGCATTTGGACGATTGGTGTCCCGCGACTGGTACGCGAACTCGCTGGAATTTGATAAGCTCTCAAGCAATAAACGACGCCGCGTTCGCTAAAGAATAAAATACTGTCGTGATCGCAGCAAGTCAAAAAATGCTCAATGGTATCATCATCTTTCACCTTAGCTGCGGCTTTGCCTCTGGTAGCACGGCTTTGGGCTTCAAAGGTGTTAACTGGCATCCGTTTGATGTAGCCTTGCTCTGTCACCAGAATTATCGCTTTTTCATTGGCAATGAGGTCGCGGTCATCTAATTCCCCTTCCCCTGGTAAAATTACCGTGCGGCGGGGTGTGGCGAAATTAGTTTTGAGTTGCGTAACTTCAGTTTCAATAATTTCTAGCACTCTCTCCCGCCGCGCTAAAATATCCTGCAAGTCGATAATTTTCGCTTGTAATTCTTCGTGTTCCAGACGAATTTTGTCTGCTTCTAAAGCAGTCAAGCGCCGCAATTGCATTTGCAAAATCGCATCTGCTTGCACTTCTGAGAGTCCATAAGTTGTGATTAATTCACCTTTAGCTGTGGGTGCATCGGGAGCATGACGAATTAAAACAATAATTGGATCTAAATGAGATAGGGCAATTAATAACCCTTGGAGGAGATGGTCGCGTTCCTCAGCTTTCCGCAGTTCGTAGCGGGTGCGTCTGGCAATGGATTCGATGCGGAAATCCAAGAAGACGGTTAAGAACTGCTTGAGGGTGAGTACTTGGGGTTCGCTATTCACCAACGCCAGCATATTTGCGCCGAAGTTGGCTTGCAGTGGCGTTTGCTTGTAGAGGTTGTTCAGCACAACACGGGGATAAGCATCACGCTTGAGTTCGATGACAATTCGCATCCCGTCGCGATCGCTTTCATCCCGGATATCTGCAATCCCTTCTAGACGCTTCTCGTTCACCATTTCGGCGATTTTTTCAATCAGCGCCGCTTTGTTGGTTTGATAGGGCAATTCGGTGATGATAATTGCTTCTCTATCTGGGCGTCCCCGTTGTTCAACGGTTTCAATGTTAGCTACACCACGCATGGTAATAGAACCGCGCCCGGTGGTGTAAGCTTCTCGAATGGCAGATGTTCCTAAAATTTGCGCCCCAGTTGGAAAGTCTGGGCCGTGGACATACTGCATTAATTCGATGTCGGTGATTTCTGGATTGTGGATTACTGCCACCAAAGCATCAATCAATTCGCCCAAGTTGTGGGGGGGAATGTTGGTGGCCATGCCCACGGCAATTCCAGAGGAACCGTTAAGCAATAACTGCGGAATTCGTGCTGGTAAAACTGTGGGTTCTTGCTGGGAACCGTCGAAGTTATCGGCAAAGTCTACGGTTTCATACTCGATGTCGTGGAGTAGACCAGCACTAGTTAAAGCTTGCAACCGGCATTCGGTGTACCGCATGGCGGCTGGCGGATCGTTGTCTACCGAGCCAAAGTTACCATGCCCGTTAACTAGGGGCGATCGCATGGAAAAATCCTGTGCCATCCGCACCAAGGCATCATATACTGCCGTGTCACCGTGGGGGTGATATTTACCCAATACTTCACCCACCACACGGGCGCATTTCTTAAAGGGGCGATCGTGGAGCAGACCTAGCTCGTGCATTGCGTAGAGAATGCGACGATGCACAGGTTTTAGACCATCCCTGGCATCTGGCAGCGCCCGACCCACTATCACGCTCATGGCGTATTCCAGATAAGACTGCGACATTTCGTTTCGCAAGTCTGTCGGGATAATCCTCTCCTGTGAGGTTGTCATAACCTAAAAATCTCCAAAAATCGTAGATTTTAGCTTTTTTACTCAACAAAGCGCAAAATTATTCTAAATTGCTCTTGAATAATTGCTATAATTTGATACAATTCTATCATATATTGCTTTTTTATGCCTGGGCAGGTAACTTGAAGTATCTAGCAAATAAACTTTAGATCCCCGACTTCTTGAAGAAGTCGGGGATCTGGGCAGTAGAATTTATAAAGAAGGGGAAGGGGGAAAAGGGAAAGGGGAAAGGTGAAAACCTCGCCCGCAAGTGGCGCGAAATAATCCAAATTTTATGAGGAAGGTAAAAACCTCGCCCCTTGTGGGCGACCTGTTCATCCCTTTCCCCTTTCCCCTTTAACATGAGTCCCTTTTATTTTTTGGGATTCTCTTAGGCTGTTTTGGTATAAAGTTAAACCTACCTTTCTTTTTGATAAAGGTATTAAGATCCAGAACATCTTAATACCTAAAAAAACTAGGCAATCAGACTAAAATTGCTACTACTCAGAGTAATATTAGGATTTCCCAAACTAGCAAACTCAAACACATTTCCTGTACCCAGAACATTGCCATCCCGGTTATAGAATAAGCTGCCACTAGTTTTACTAAAGACAATGTGTGCATTATTAGCGTTGACGAATTTATCCTCAGTGACAACTGCAAAGTCAGTTAAAGCCTGTCCCACAGTATTAGTAACAGCATTAAAAGTGGTTTTACTCAGCACAATTTGGTCTTGTCCCACTTCAAACTGAGTGATGTCATCAACACCTAAGCTTGTGCTAAAAACCCCGGTACTTTGGAATAGATATTTATCCTTCCCAGTTCCACCAGTGAGAATATCATTGCCCAGTCCTCCCAAGAGTTGGTCATCACCATTACCTCCCTGGAGAGTGTCATTTCCACCACCGCCAATCAGAGTGTTATTCAGTGTATTGCCAGTGAGACTGTCATTGCCTATGCCACCCGTTGCATTTTCAATAACGTTGTTAGCAGAGATAATGAGTTTAAGATTGCTATTAACCGTTTGCAAGGTGGTTAAACCTAGATTTACGTTTACCGCAACTGTAGTACCACTAAAGTCAATAATATCAGTACCACCTGTTGTGGTTTCTGTAATTGTGTCCGTTCCCAAAGCACTATTTGCTAGGAAAGAATAAATATCGTTTCCTACTAACCCTTGCAGTTGATCATTTCCGTTACCGCCAATCAAAGTGTTATTCAGTATATTACCAGTCAGACGGTCATTACCTGTGCCACCCGTTGCATTTTCGATAACGTTGTTAGCAGAGAGAATGAGTTTGAGATTGCTATTAACCGTTTGCAAGGTGGTTAAACCTAGATTTAGGTTTACGGCAACTGTAGTACCGCTAAAGTTAATAGTATCAGTACCACCTGTTGTGGTTTCTATAATTGTATCGGTTTCCAAGGCAGTATTAGCTAGGAAAGAATAGGTATCATTCCCCGCACCACCATACAAAGTATCACTTCCAGCACCACCTGATAATTTGTCATCTCCCTGTTCGCCAAATAAACGGTCATTACCGCGCTCACCTTGCAGGCTATCGTTACCTAAACCACCAAACAAATCATCATTGTAATTACTTCCTGTTATGGTGTCATTAACAACTGCACTCTTCAAATTGAAATCACTAGCTTTTAATTGACTTTTACTAATACCATTGATTTTGAGTCGATAATAATTATCGCCGTCATAGAGCTTATAGCTTGTGTTAATGACAGCATTCCCATCCACATCATCACTTGTGAGAAGTAAAATAGTATTGAAGTCACTGATGCCAATATTTCTAACATCAATTTGGTCTTCTCCCTTCTGAAAATCAGTGACGATATCTTGGTCTTGAGTCCCAATAGAACCATTAAAGTACTCTAAGACAAATTGATCTTTCCCTGCACCACCATACAAAGTATCACTTCCAGCACCACCTGATAATTTGTCATCTCCCTGTTCGCCAAATAAACGGTCATTACCGCGCTCACCTTGCAGGCTATCGTTACCTAAACCACCAAACAAATCATCATTGTAATTACTTCCTGTTATGGTGTCATTAACAACTGCACTCTTCAAATTGAAATCACTAGCTTTTAATTGACTTTTACTAATACCATTGATTTTGAGTCGATAATAATTATCGCCGTCATAGAGCTTATAGCTTGTGTTAATGACAGCATTCCCATCCACATCATCACTTGTGAGAAGTAAAATAGTATTGAAGTCACTGATGCCAATATTTCTAACATCAATTTGGTCTTCTCCCTTCTGAAAATCAGTGACGATATCTTGGTCTTGAGTCCCAATAGAACCATTAAAGTACTCTAAGACAAATTGATCTTTCCCTGCACCACCATACAAGGTATCACTTCCAGCACCACCTGATAATTGATCATTTCCACTTAGTCCAGAAAGAGTATCATTACCGTTTAAGCCTTCGATAGTATCATTTCCAGAAGTGCCGACTAAATTATCGTTCTTGTTTGTTCCTTTAATAGCCATCGTTTAACCGTCTTTTTTTGGGTTTAAAATAGTGGAAATATAAATTTCTGCATGTAATGTATTACATCATGCTTTGTAGCTCAATAATGAATATTAAATATTAATTATTATGCTTGAAAATCCTGAATAATTTTGATATAAGCACCATTAAAAATTACCACTGCTTCATCAAATGATCAAAACAGAAAAGGACACAAGCCTCTAAATTTATTTAATGCTTGGCTGCTAATACATTGATATACTGTTACTACACTGATGTTATACGAATTATGCTAATTAACGAGATTTAGTATATAGACAATCGAACTACTACCAAAGTTAATTGGAGTAATCATTTAACACTTCATTATTTTAGGTAATTGACTAAAATTACCAGCTTGCCACAACCAATCGAACACAAGGTTGTTGCAGTAGCAAGACTGTAATAATTATAAAAGATAATAAAGAAAAAAAAAAAGCATTTCTATAGCTTTTCAAAATACTATAGATGTTTATATGTCAGCGTGAAGACGGTTTTGAGGAAAATCTTCATAAAATATTAGGACTTACGCCCCGTACAAATTGACCGTTATCTGAATTAATAAAATTCGGTCGGCGAATACCAATTAGCAGAAGTGAGTTGACCAAAAAAAGGGCTTTTTTGGAATAAATGCAAGATTTCCTTTAAAACCTCAAATGATAAAGATTTTACTAGTAGCTACTTTAGCTGTTTAATTCACTAGCTTCTCTCTGGGATTTGAGTTGAGATGCAATTAGAGGAACTTTAGGGGCAAGAAAAAATCCAATCAAACTGGCAAAAAGGATTGGCGTCAAAGGACTCAAGTTAGTCAGTTTTGATAGTAGCAAAGTCGTACTTATCGGTGTGCGCGTTACGGCTGCGTTGACAGCCGCCATTGTACAAATCATCGCCAGGGCAGGATCGAGTCCCGGAATTAAGACTGCTACTGCTTTACCAATGCAAGCACCAGTGAAAAATAGGGGAATGATCAATCCACCGCGCCACCCACCTGTTGCTGTAATGCTAATGGCAACCATTTTCCCCAGAGCTAGAGTTAAGAGAAAAACAGCACTAAAGCTAGTAGTGAGGACTGAATCTAACTCTTCATGTCCAAAATAACGCGTGAGGGGTAATAAAACTGCTAAACTGCCAATTCCCACTCCTGCTAGTGTTGTGCGTACATAAATGGGGGCGGGAATTCGGGCAAACAAGTAATCGCAGCCGCGAAAAATGCCCATAAAAATCCATCCCGCCACTGCCCCGATAATTCCAAACGCGATCGCGATCGCAAAATCATCAATCCTTTCTAAGTGATACTGAGGAAAATGCCAAGTGGGGGCAATTCCCAAATGTGTAATTGCTGCAAACACCAGATAGCTAGCGCAACTCGAAACAATGGCTGGCATTAAGGCTTCGTAATATTCCACAATATGCTCGTGGTGCAAAATCTCTAAAGCGAACATTGCACCACCAAGAGGTGCGCCAAACAAGGCAGTGAAACCAGCTGCCATTGCTGCTAAACTCATGGTTCTGAGGTCTTCACCTTGAAGTTTTAAGCGATCGGCAACCCAAGTACCAAAAGAACCTGTTACCTGTACGAGTGGTGCTTCTGGGCCAGCACTACCGCCTGCCGAGATGCTGACTAGAGAAGCAAGAATCATTGAAGGATTTTTGCGAACATCTAGGCGTCCACCACGAAAATGAATATTATCAACAATCACGGCGATTTCACCGGGATTTCCGAAAAAATGAATCACCAGACCGATAACTAAACCGCTAAGTGGCATCACTATCAGGAGGCTAAAACCCTCAAATCGCTGGAGTCTGTGAGTTAAAAACTCTAGAATATTCCAGTACAGGGCTGCAAATAGACCACCAGCAGTCCCCACAACTACCCAGCGGATCGCCCACTGCGAAATCATTAGGGGATTACGCTTTACCAGTCCAAAAAGTTGAGCAAATGTCCAGCGTTGAGTTTGATTGTTAGCGGGGGGCTTGTTTGGTAACACTGCTTATTTCCTATTTGTGAAACCTAGAGTACTGAATATTTACGCTTTTTATCGTAAAGGCTATTTAGTTTAGTGGATCATTTTTGGTCTACAAAGAGCAATATTTCTGACGGGGTTCAAGTTGACAATAAAGTAGAGAATAAAAAGGGGCGTACAGATAGATGTACGCCCCTAAAATATTTATAAAGAAGGGGAAGGTGGGGTCCCAAGAAGGGGATAAGGGGC
>CAXUOL010000341.1:0-7252 GCA_964252435.1 uncultured Nostoc sp. | reverse complement strand
TCTAGGCTCTTTGCTTGGTCAAGGACGTAAACTACCTGACCGCCAGTATCGGGACGCCCCAAAACTCCCTCTTGCCCAAACCAACCGTGAGCTGACACTAGGACGATTCTAAAAATCATCGGCACACGAGAAATGAATGCTTCTAAGGTCTGGGGATCGGCAGAATCAATCAATTCATCGAGAATATTTAAAGTTTCCCGCACTCGCGCTGCGGTGTTACCCCAACCTGGCTCAAAACCCATTGACTGCAATTGGAAGCGGAATTGTTCGTAGGGTTCATCTGCGGGGCGATTATTAACAAAAGCGATAGCTTTCTTAACTTGCTCGGAAAGTTGCTGCTGTGATTGAATGCGATCGTTGACCAGCAGCTGGATACCGTTGTAGTGGTGCAGCCGCAAGAAATTTAATAAGCTTTCCAGCAATTGTTTGGAGTCTTGAAATATTTTGCTGGATAGATAGCGGTTGAGAAATTGTACCCCTTTACCAATATTTTTGGGGTCGCGGATAACTGGGGTGTAGTCATAAAAGGGGCCGAAGTCCAATTCTAGCTGGTCGCCCTCGTTGGGGTGAAATTTGTTCACCAAGCGATCGCGCAGATCCAACAAATCCTGCACCGTCATCGGCTCAATGCTTAAGTCTGATGTCAACCAATAAACTTCTTGGCTGGCAATCTTAGAACGAATGATGAAACAGAAGTTTGAGTCTTCCTGAATTATTTCTTGAGTATAGTAAATGAGTTTGCCTAACTCAGAGGAAGTGTAAAAAGTCTCAGGTTTCTGGGACTTGGAGCAATACTCACTGTATACATTGAGTATGTCGTTCCGCAGCAAGTACTTCTTTTCTTTTTGGCGTAATTCACTAAGAAAAGAACGTAAATCACTTCTTTCTTCACTATCTAAGACTGCTTGAAGCAATTCAGACATAGCAACTCCACTAAATGACGATGTTTGCATTGCTAACTTTTTAGGCGAGACAAATAAGCCTCCACCCTTTGTTAGACACATATAAACAGGAAACAACACAGATAAATTATATTTACCTGTGTACTTACAAGTATCAACTTTTCAGCAGACACTTAAAGCGTGTTCTTCTTTACCTAAAGTATCTATGACTCAGTATTTTTGGATCTCACTAAAGGAATACAATTTTTATTTCTTTTGATAGAGGTTAGTAAATAAGTGCATCATAATATTTGGGGCACTTATTATTACGCCCTTAATTGCTTAATGTAATCTTTACTATATCATTTATTTGCGTGTATTTTGATTATCAGCACATACAGCAGAATTCATAATTCAGGAGCAAAGCCGGAGACGTTTCCGTTGCTCCGGTCAGAATAGGCTGCACTAACTAACAGAAGTAAAATAGGCTTTGAGACTTAGCCTGTGTAGTTCACCAATTTGAAATCTGCTGTATTGTGTTAATTTGGGGAAGAATTGATAATATTGCTATAATTACTTTTGAAATACTTGAAACAAAAGTTAATGGTTTTATTGAAACTTTAACTATTTGTTTAAACTTAAATGAATTAAAATCAATTTTTGTTCAAGAACAGACGAATATTTGTTTTACATAGTTATAATTTAGACAAAAGTTGTTTAAATTGGGTCGATTTATATGGCTACAAATACAGATAAAATAACAGCTTCTGACCACAGTATAGGCAACATTTTGATTATGTCTTTACTTGCCTTCTGTGGGCTGACTTTGATCGTTCTTCTAGGCATTTTTTAAAATTCAAATGTGCGTTCAAAAACTTCTAAGGCTAGATTCCCGATTTTTCTAAAATGTCGGGAATTTTAATATGAAAGAGGTTTACTTAGAGGGTATTTGAACCTACATCCCGCAGGTTGAATGTCAAGTGGTGGTATTTTAAAGTCTCAGTGAATGAAAGTAGTGATGGCATTTGCAAATGAGCAAACAAATACCGTCTATTGAAACCCCAGATATAGACCATCTGGAGATTGTAAGCTAATACGCATTTAACTTGCATATTGTTGATTTTGGAGAAAAAGCGTCAATCCTTCTCCCCTGCTCCTCTGCCCCTCTGCTCCCCTGCTGTCTAAATGTGTAAATTAGGTGTTTAACAGCTTATCATAGGCGCGGGCAATTTCTAGGGTGGTTTGCGTCGAATGCGGTGGCCCGTCCAAAATCATTAGGTCATAAACATCGGCGTGCTTCATTTTAAATAAAACAAGTCGGATTTCTTTGTATGTACCATTTCACCATCTTCAATATGAACCAGACCTAAAGGTATTAACTTGACGAACACTAATTGTGGTTAACTCAAAAAAGAGTTCATCTGTTACAAAGTTTAGAGGTGTAATGTTTGGGATGACTACTCATTGGTGTTTGGGAATTGCGATGGGAGGTGCGATCGCTTTGGGTGCAAATTATGCTTCTGCCCAAATCACCACCGATGGCACTCTGCCTAATAATTCCATTGTTACATCAGACGGCAACACCATCAATATCACAGGAGGTACACAAGCTGGTGGTAACTTGTTTCACAGCTTTAGGGAGTTCTCTGTGCCTACTAACGGCGCTGCTTTGTTCAATAATGCTGTAGATATTCAGAATATCATCAGTAGAGTAACGGGTGGGTCAGTCTCTAACATTGATGGATTAATTCGCGCTAACGGTACAGCCAACCTGTTTCTGATTAATCCGTCGGGGATTATTTTTGGTCAGAATGCGCGGTTGGATATTGGTGGTTCTTTTGTTGGGACAACAGCTAATGCACTGCAATTTGGAAATATCGGATTTTTTAGCGCTACTGATAAAAATATCCCTTCACCGTTGTTGACTATTAATCCTTCAGCATTACTGTTTAATCAGATTAATCAAAACGCAGCGATTCAAAATAACTCAGTTGCATTCGCTCTAACAGATCCAGCAGGCTTTGATGCATTTGGTTTACGAGTACCAGATGGAAAAAGTTTATTGCTGGTGGGTGGTAATCTCAGCATGGATGGGGGACAATTAAATGCTTATAGTGGACGAGTTGAGTTAGGAGGATTGGCCCAAGCTGGTACTGTAGCGCTGAGTGTAGATGGCGATAATCTCAGCTTAAGATTTCCTGAGAATGTTGCGCGAACTTTGGTATCCCTTACCAATCAAGCTGCAATATATGTAGAAGGGACTGGTGGCGGTGATATTGTAGTCAATGCAAAGAATCTAGAGATATTGGAAGGAAGTATTTTAAGCGGTGGTATTGGGGCAGGTTTGGGGACACCTGAAACAATTGGGGGAGATATTACGCTTAATGCTACCGGGGAAATCAAAGTTGCAAGCACTAGGAGCAGAGTTGCCAATGTTGTAGGCTTGGGGTCACTTGGTAATGGCGGTAATATTACTATCGACTCTGGTTCCTTCATATTACGAGATGTTGCTCGACTTTCTACCTCAATATTTGGGCAAGGGAATGCGGGGAATGTGACAGTGCGAGCACGTGATGCTGTTTTCCTTGCAGGTAATGCTGCCATCCTCAGCACGGTGCAACCAGGGGGCGTAGGTGAGGGAGGCAATATCGATATCAATGCTGCAACACTTTCATTAATTGATGTTGCTCAACTGGCAACAGTCACTCGTGGAGCATCTAGAAACCAGCCAGCAGGACGGGGGAATGCAGGCAATGTCAACATTAATGTTACTGACGCTGTTGATATTGCTGGGGAGAAAAACGGTGCTCGTAGTGGGATTTACAGCCGGGTGGAAACAGGGACAGTTGGCAATGGTGGTAACATTACTATTAATTCTGGTTCTTTATCGTTGCAAGATAAGGCTCAACTACAAACCTCAACATTTGGACAAGGGGATGCGGGGAATGTAACAGTACGGGCACGTGATACTGTTTTCCTTGCAGGTCAACCAACTGGTATCCTCAGCACGGTTGAACCAGGGGGGGTAGGTAAGGGAGGCAATATCAACATCAATGCTGCAACACTTTCATTAGTTGATGGTGCTCAACTGCTAACCATTACTCGTGAAGCATCTGATACCCAGCCAGCAGGAAGGGGAAATGCGGGCAATGTCAACATTAATGTAACTGGCGTTGTTGATATTACTGGCGCGAAAAACGAATTTAGCAGTGGGATTTCCAGCGTTATAAGAACGGGAACAGTTGGCAATGGTGGTAACATTACTATCAATTCTGGTTCTTTCTTATTACGCAACGGCGCTCAACTTTCTGCGTCAACTTCAGGAGTTGGGAATGCGGGGAATGTGGCAGTGCAGGCACGTGAAGCTGTTGACCTCGCTAATGATGCTGACATCTTTAGTACGGTGGAAGCAGGGGGCGTTGGAAATGGAGGTAATATCAACATCAACGCTGCAACACTATCACTTACTGATAAGGCTCAATTGATAACCATTACTCGTGAAGCATCTGATACTCAGCCAGCAGGAAGGGGAAATGCGGGCAATGTCAACATTAATGTTACTGGCGTTGTTGATATTACTGGGGGGAAAAACGGTTTCTTCAGTGGGATTGCCAGCGAGGTGCAAATGGGGACAGTTGGCAATGGGGGTAACATTACTATCGATTCTGGTTCTTTCTCATTGCAAAATGACGCTCAAGTTTCTGCATCAACTTCAGGAGTTGGGAATGCAGGCACAATTAAAGTTAATGCTGCTAATTTTTTCACCATTTCTGGTAGCAGTTCAAACTTTAAAAGTGGGTTGTTGGTTCTCTCTGAAAGTACGATGGGTGCTGCTGGAGATATTATCGTTAACTCACCTAAAGTTACTTTAAGCAACAGTGGCACACTCAACGCCGAATCTGAATCAGGTAACGGTGGCGACATCAACTTACAAACTGATTTACTCCTTCTCCGTCGTGGCGCTCAAATTTCCACGACCGCAGGCACAGCAGAAACTAGTGGTAATGGTGGCAACATTAATATTAATGCCCCGTCGGGCTTCATTGTTGCCGTCCCAAGCGAAAATAGCGACATCACTGCTAATGCTTACACGGGCAGTGGTGGAAGAGTAGATATTCAAGCCTTTGGTATCTATGGCATTCAACCCCGCCAGTTCCCAACTCTCTTTAGTGATATCACCGCTAGTTCTGAGTTTGGTGTAAACGGGACTGTAGAACTTAACACGCCCGATATCGACCCTAACAGTGGCTTGCTAGAGTTGCCAACAATACCAGTTAACACTGAGGTAACACAAGGCTGCTATAGTGCAGGTTACGCCCAAAACCGATTTGTGATCAGTGGACGTGGCGGTTTACCCCTCAATCCCTATAACTTTCTTTCTCCTAATACAGTTCTGGTAGATTGGGTAACGCTCAATCCCAGCACCAGAAACCGCAAGAGTCCACCTGTTACCATCAAACCTATTACTGCTACGCCAAAACCGATTGTAGAAGCTACAGGGTGGGTGATAAATGCCAAAGGGGAGTTGGAACTCACAGCGAATTCACCCACCAAACCTCATGGTTCATGGCAGAACCCTGTATCTTGCCGTGCTGCTTCTTAGATGTTAATGTCCGTTTTAGAATACCCAGACTATTAAGGATGAACTTGGTCACGACTTTAGGATTGCGATCTCCAGTCTGTAAGTCTATAAAGCTACAGATCGCATATCTTTATCCTTGTTAAAGTTATGATTACAAGGATTTACACCATCTAACCCACCTTCTACTGGAATGTAGGTATTAATATGAAATTATCTAGGGCGAACGATGGGACTCGAACCCACGAATGGTGGTACCACAAACCACTGCCTTAACCTCTTGGCTACGCTCGCCATTCAACAATTTGAATTATAGCAACAATTTGGCAAGCGATCAAGAGTTTTTGTCCAAGGAACGGACTTAGTTGATTTAGAGTCTCTGGAATCTAACAATTACAATGAATTTTACTTGGAAAATATGAAACCATTGACCATCATCGCGTATACTGGAGCAGCAGTAGGACTCGCCGCCTTGGGTGTGACAATGGCGAAAACCAATCCCAGTCAGGTTGAATATGAAGAATATGCAGTTCAACGGCTGACAAAATACTTAAAAACTGATGTATGTAAAAAAACTACTAATATTATTGAAAATTTAATCCGTTTTAATTGTGATAAGTTAGTTGACTCGGCTAACCCACAAATCCAAGAAATTATTGCCAAGACCACAGAAAGGCAAGATTTCGTGATTTTTAGCATTTACCGTACAGATTTAAAAATAAACTCTTGGATACCTTCGTACAAATTTGAAACGGTAGGAGCTTTCGATCAATTTTATACTTACACTGCTGAAGAACAATAAGGTAAGGAGTAAGAGAAAAATATAAAAGTGATTAAGTATACTTCTATTTAGTAATTAATAATAGTTTCAATAATTCCCAAAGTACTTATTATCCCCAGCTTAATCTTAAATAAGAATAGTAACTAAGAATTCAAGCTTTACCAATGTCATCTGCCTATCTACTACTATCTCACGGAAGCCGCGACCCGCGCCCAGAAATTGCTATGCAGCAACTAGCTAGGCTGGTATGTCAGAAATTGTCAAGCGAACATTTGGTTGGTATCGCTGCTTTAGAAATGAGTCCTCAGCCTTTACACGAGCAGATTCAACAATTTGCTAAAAGCGCTTTTGGCGATTGCCCACTGTCTGAAAATGAGAATCGCCTCAAAATTGTACCGCTATTTCTGCTGCCGGGAGTGCATGTGATGACAGACATTCCCGCCGAAGTAGCACTCGCACAACAGGCTGCTGGTCAAGATATGATCATTGAGTTGCAACCATATTTAGGTTCTCATCCTAATTTAGAGAAATTGCTGGCAAAGCAAATAGCTGCTATAAAAGCAGAAGCATGGATTCTCTTAGCTCATGGTAGCCGTCGCCCAGGTTCGCAAAAAACTGTGGAAGCAATGGCGGCGAGTTTGGGAGCCGTGACTGCTTATTGGGCTGGGCCTCCTAGTTTAGAATCACGGGTGAAAGAGTTGGTAACTGCTGGTTATCGGGAAATTGCAATCTTGCCATACTTTTTATTCGCTGGTGGAATAACCGATGCGATCGCCACCTCAATAGAGGAGCTAAAATTACAATTTTCTGCGGTGAATTTCCAACTGGCCAAGCCACTGGGAGCAAGTGCAGAATTAGCCGAGCTAATTTGGGATTTAACAGATAGATGAACTGCACAATCACAGAGAGGAAGAAGTATTTGGGAAAGGTTTATTTAGTAGGTGCGGGGCCAGGAGATCCAGGATTAATTACCCTGAAGGCGAAAGGTTTGTTGGAATGTGCAGATGTAGT
>CAXUOL010000340.1:0-7313 GCA_964252435.1 uncultured Nostoc sp. | reverse complement strand
CTGGGCTAATCACAACCGAAACATTTTCAGACACCTCAATCAAATCGTGGAAAACCACATCTGGCCCATTGGCAACTTTAACTGGCAGCCAGCCGTTAGGATATAAAAACTGATAGCCATCACTACTGTCTACAAAGCTTTTGAGTCCAGCCGCAGCCGCTACATCCGAATTACTCAGACTGAAGCTCAATACCAATAGCAAAATTAATACAATTCGTTTCCACATTTCTACAGATTCCTTTGGGCTGGAGATAACACAAGGCTTGCATCATTTCTCGTCTTTATTCTCCCACCAACTGGGACGCTTCGGATAATGCATTAGATGGTGAAGTATAAATGCTTAAAGTTCCCAATGATATTAAGATCCCAAATACTTTTTGTATGGCACGTTTGTACCATCCTTTGACTATTGCAATAGACTCCAATCCGCACCTAATTATAAAAAAGGAGAGGCAGATAATTCTACCTCTCCTATACGGGGATAGACAAATTGCTTCAACTATCCCATGATTAATTCCAACTTACTAGGCTTAGTATCTGTTGGCTTTGTTGGGTTTGTGAACAAGAAAGCTGAGAATTTGGCACTGCTTGATGTTGTCAAAACCCACAACACGGATATAGCTGGTGTTGAATTGAGAACGGCATCCTTGGACTTCGCTCAATACTTCTTGAGTGGATTTAGCACCGAACAAAGGCAGCTTCCACATTGTCCAATATAATTCTGTTGGTTCAGAAGTTTCGTTAAACTCGATCGCTGGAATGTAACCTTGATTCAAAATGTACTGGATCTGCTTGGCAATTTGAGCGTCAGACAGAGGGGGCAGATAAGAAAGGGTTTCGTAACGACGCTCTTTTGGTAAAGTTTGCATAGCTTTTGATAATGGGTTGCGATTTTTACTAGTAGATTGACCGAACTAATTGGATAAGTTATCCAAATTCTGATCTGAAGTTGCTTGTTGTTCTGGTTGCAGACTGGGGTTAGATGTGTCTATTCGTGTGATGCGTTCTAAATGCTGGCGACGCTGTTCCATGTTGGCTTGCTGAATGCCAGTGCGAACCATTTCCGGTAAAAATTCTGCAATTTCTTCCGCAATGTGTTCTCTGACAGTCATGATTCGCAAAGCCAAATCTGGTTTTTCTCGCAACAGTTGCTCAATGTATGACTCACCATTCTGAATTTTGCCAGACGAAAAGTTATGCAGCCAAAGTTCTAATGGAGGATTAGTTTCGCCTAGCTGTGCCAATACTGTCCTTAGAGCCTGATAAGTCAGATAACTTTGGAGAGTTTTGGCTGTGTCCTTCGCAATTTGCTTAAGATTCATGCTTGACCCCAGCCCTGAAGAGTTATGAGTTATGAGTTATGAGTTATGAATTTATGCAAATCTTAACTCTTGTACAGACGCGAATCGCTTCTCTACTAACTCTTAACTCTTAACTGTTAACTCAGATCAGACGGTATCCATTGCTTCAAACTCGAACTTGATTTCTTTCCACAGTTCGCAAGCAGCAGCCAGTTCAGGAGACCACTTGGCAGCTTCGCGGATGATATCGTTACCTTCACGAGCCAAGTTACGGCCTTCGTTACGAGCTTGAACAACAGCTTCCAAGGCGACACGGTTAGCGGTTGCACCAGGAGCATTACCCCAAGGGTGTCCCAGAGTACCACCACCGAATTGTAGTACGGAGTCATCACCAAAGATTTCTACTAGCGCGGGCATGTGCCATACGTGGATACCACCGGAAGCAACTGCCATTACACCAGGTAGAGAAGCCCAGTCTTGGGTAAAGTAGATACCACGAGACTTGTCTTGCTCAATGTAGTTTTCACGCAACAGGTCAACGAAGCCCATTGTGATGCCGCGCTCACCTTCCAACTTACCAACTACTGTACCAGTGTGGATGTGGTCGCCACCAGACAAACGTAGGGCTTTAGCCAATACACGGAAGTGGATACCGTGGTTCTTTTGACGGTCAATTACAGCGTGCATAGCACGGTGAATGTGCAGCAATAGACCATTATCGCGGCACCAACGAGCCAATGTGGTGTTGGCGGTGAAACCTGCGGTGAGGTAGTCATGCATGATGATGGGCATTTTGAGTTCTTTCGCGTACTCAGCCCGCTTCAGCATTTCTTCACAGGTAGGAGCGGTAACGTTTAGGTAGTGACCTTTAATTTCACCGGTTTCTGCTTGAGCTTTGTTGATCGCTTCAGCAACGAACAAAAAGCGATCGCGCCATCTTTGGAATGGTGCGGAGTTGATGTTTTCGTCGTCTTTGGTGAAGTCCAAACCACCGCGTAAGCACTCGTATACAGCGCGTCCGTAGTTCTTCGCAGAAAGACCCAATTTGGGCTTAATGGTACAACCGAGTAAAGGACGACCGTATTTGTTTAACTTGTCGCGCTCAACTTGGATACCGTGGGGAGGTCCTTGGAAGGTCTTGATGTAAGCTACTGGGAAACGGATGTCTTCTAGACGCAGTGCCCGTAGAGCTTTGAAACCAAATACGTTACCCACAATTGAGGTCAATACGTTGGTTACAGAACCTTCTTCAAACAAGTCTAAAGGATAAGCAACGTAACAAATGTACTGATTGTCTTCGCCCCGAACTGGTTCGATGTCATAGCAACGACCTTTGTAGCGATCGAGGTCGGTGAGCAAATCTGTCCACACAGTTGTCCAAGTACCTGTGGAAGATTCAGCCGCTACAGCCGCACCTGCTTCTTCGGGAGGAACACCAGGCTGGGGTGTCATGCGGAACGCAGCTAGAAGATCGGTATCTTTTGGAGTGTAATCCGGTGTGTAATAAGTTAGTCTGTAATCTTGAACCCCGGCTTGATACCCAGATTTGCTCTGAGTCTTCGTTTGAGCGTAAGACATAATTTTATCCTTCCCTGAAATCACTCTTTTTAATTATCAAATCACGTTTTGTGCAACTTCCCCTCACCCCGCTCTTGCCCCCCATGAGCGAGGGGAAGATCGGAAAAATTTTTTGTTAGGAGTTGCCTTTGGCAAAGGTTAGCAGTTTTTTTGCGGTGGACACTTTGGTAGCAGTGGTAGCCCTCCTCACCAGTGTTTTCCCCTTCTAGGGGTACACGACCTAGCGCTTCTACTGTTTCCTCTTGCTAAAAATCAAAATTCTTTTTTACTTCTTCTTCGCACCCAACTAAACCTTCTCAATTTCACCAAAACTTCCGCGTTTTACGGCTTGATTTAGATAATTCCCACATAAATCAGGGTATTCAGGGGATTGGGCTGGCTGGCACACATTCCCGCCTTTACACTCCTTATATCTTTCCCTTTGATGGAAAAGATACCAGAAAAGAATTTACTTGACAGAGATTTAGCAGAGTGGTGAGCAAAAGATAAAAGAATTGCACACCACGTAATTTGTAACTTGTTTCACAATATATCAAGAATTCGATAAGTTATTCTTTGAAAGTTTTTAACTTATCTATTTAATTTTGTTATTACATAAAGATTTAAACTTTTTGTTACAAATGCTTTACAAAATGTCATAAATGGTAAGTGGGTATGGCGCATAGGGCATAGGGCATGGGGGAGATAAGGAGCTGAAGGGAGAATTCCTAACTCAGCACTCCTAATACCCAATGCCCAATGCCCAATGTTTAAAAAATCCCAGCTAGGGGAACACTGAAATTAACCCAAAGCCAGTTTAGGTAAATGCTATGGGTACTGTCTCCAAAGGAAATGTCACCGTGGTATTGTTTTACAAGCGTACTAGTTTATTAATTACTTCTATCTTGCTGGGGTTGATAGCTTTGCCAAATATGGGATGGGCGCAAAAAACCCCTGAGATTAATTCATCTGATGTAACCCCCGCTTACCCACTTTCCCCACCGCCACCGCGAGTAGAACCTTTGCCCGATGAGCGGGGAGTCGAAGAAAATTCGCCAAAAACTGATTATCGTGTTGGTAACTTACTGGGAGATGTTACGGGTAATCTTTGGGTAGGTTCTTGGCGGGGACTATCGCGGATTGATCCTAAAACCGGCAAGATTATTTCTCGTGTTAGCTTACCAAATGTTGCCATTGGTGCTTTAGCCCAAGACAAAGTAGGACGTTTGTGGGTAGGAAGTTATGAGGGACTAGTTCGAGTTGACCCCCGCACTAACGAAATCACTGCACAAAATTTATTTTTACCTTCTAAACGGGTATTGTCACTGTTACTTGACAAACGGGGTTATTTGTGGACTGGAACCGATAGCGGTTTAGCTCTAATTAGTCCCGACCAAGGCTTGATTATGACAACATTAAAAAATCTGCCTGGTGTCAGCGCTAACGCTCTGACTTTAGATGCTGAAGGTCAATTGTGGGTTGGTACTCTGGATGGATTGGTACGGGTAAATACTGCTAGTGCTGCGATTATGAAGCGAATAGCCGATTTACCAGGGACAACTGTACAAGCTTTAGCTATTAGTCCAGAAGGGTTAATTTGGGCGGGAATGCCGAATAATTTGCTAGTTATTAACCCAAAAACTGGTGCAGTGTTACGGTCTGTAACCCGCTTGCGTGGGCGTGATGTAACGGCGATACGTTTTGCTAAAGATGGTAGTGTCTGGGTCGGGACTAATAATGGTTTGTTACGATTAGATCCAAATACAGGAGCTGTATTAGACGGAGAAGTTGCTGGACTTCCTTCTAGTCGGGTTATTACCCTTGCACCTGATATCGGCAATAAATTATGGATTGGCACTAGTGAAGGTCTAGCTTGGTTAATGCCCAAAACGGACAGTGCAAAACCCCATATTGCTTTCAGTCGCGCTGTTAAATGATTAGTTAAGAGTTATGAGTTAGGAGTTATAAGTTATGAATTAAATTAAACCCTGAACTATTTACTCCTAACTCTTCACTCCTAACTCAGCACTTAGCACTCAGCACTCAGCACTAAAAATATGGCAATCACTACCCAGCAATTAATTCAATGGAAACAACAGGGACGTTCAATTGTCGCGTTGACCGCCTGGGATTATGCGATCGCTCAACTCCTCGACGCAGCTGGTGTAGACTTAATCCTTGTTGGGGATACTATGGCAGTAGTTTTAGGGTACGAAACAACACTGCCGATAACTTTAGATGAGATGATATACCACGCCAAATCTGTGCGCCGAGGAGTTAAACGCGCCTTTCTGCTTGTTGATTTACCGTTTTTGAGCTACCAGGAAAGTATCCAACAAGCGATACATTCAGCTGGTAGGGTATTGAAAGAGACTGGAGCGCAAGGTGTCAAGTTAGAGGGTGGTTATCCAGAAATGGTAGAAACTGTTGCCCGTTTGGTGCAAGCTGGGATTCCAGTCATGGGTCATGTGGGTTTGACACCGCAATCAATACATCAACTTGGTTTACGACAACAAGGGAAAACCCAAGAAGCGAGTGAGAGAATTTTACAAGAAGCGATCGCTCTCGAACAAGCGGGTGTATTTTCTCTAGTGTTAGAGCATATACCCGCAGATTTGGCAATGCAGATTTCACAAAAATTGAGTATTCCCACAATTGGTATCGGTGCAGGAATTCACTGCGATGGACAAGTTTTAGTTACTTCAGATGTCCTTGGACTGGCAGAAAAGCATCCACCATTCGCCAAAGTTTACACAAATTTGCGCGAGACGATTACCAAAGCCGTGCAAGATTATGCCGTGGAAGTGCGAGAGCGGAAGTTTCCTGAGAAAAGTTAAAGAAATAAGGGGCTAATCGAGAAAATAAAAAAACCCCGACTTGATAGCCGAGGTAGATGGGAGAAGTCCAAATGTCGATGGGATATTGTAAAACCGAAGTCTGTTTTTCTTAGTTAACACCCAATGCAACCAAAACTATGTAGGTAATAGACAAGGTGCAATTTTAGCTATGCAGCTTACTTTAGGGGTTTACTAAGCTATGTAAATAAATATAACAATAATATTACAAATGGTCAACTAGACTTGACAAACAAAGGCTGATATATTTTATAAGGACTACTTATCAAGGCAGTACGATCGGCAAATAAAACGGGTTACTGGGTAAGATAGTGCGATGAAAATGAGAACCGATCTTTTGGGGAGTAGAAAAACTAAGCGATTAGCTGCACAATTCAGGGTAGGTGGAATTAAGCCAGAAATTTGAGAAGCTAGCTACTAGATCGCCAAAGTCTTTACAATTCCCTTGTTGACTCAAAAAGTATTTCTCGACCTATGACGAATCAAGCTCCTATCCCGGTTATTGTCAACGGTGCTGCTGGCAAAATGGGCCGTGAGGTGGTTAAGGCGGTGGCACAAGCGCCTGACTTAAACCTAGTGGGTGCAATTGACCACAGTTTAGAACATCAAGATAAAGATGCTGGGGAGTTGGCGGGTTTAAGCGAACCGCTGGAAGTGCCGATTACCAATCAATTAGAACCGATGTTGGGGTATGTGGCTGGTGACAGACAGTCTCCTCCAGGGGTGATTGTAGACTTTACCCATCCTGACTCAGTTTATGACAATATTCGCAGTGCGATCGCTTACGGTATTCGTCCTGTAGTCGGCACTACTGGGTTAAGTCCAGAACAAATTCAAGACTTGGCAGACTTTGCCGACAAAGCTAGCACTGGTTGTCTAATTATTCCTAATTTTTCCATTGGGATGGTACTGTTGCAACAAGCTGCGATCGCAGCTTCCAAATATTTTGACCATGTGGAAATTATCGAACTGCATCACAACCAAAAAGCTGATGCTCCCAGTGGTACTGCCATTCAAACAGCGCAGTTATTAGGAGAATTGGGTAAAACTTTTAACTCTGCTCTTGTAGAAGAAACGGAGAAATTAGCAGGAGCGAGGGGCAGTGTAGCAGATGAAGGGATTAGAATTCATAGCGTCCGCTTACCGGGATTGATTGCCCATCAGGAAGTGATTTTTGGCGCAGCAGGACAGATTTATACTTTACGACATGATACGAGCGATCGCGCTTGTTATATGCCAGGAGTGCTACTAGCGATTCGCAAAGTCTTAACGCTAAAGTCGTTAGTATATGGATTAGAAAAGATACTTTAAACTCACTATTGGGCATTCATTACTTAGCACTCATGTTAGTACCACTGACTCGCCAGAAATTTGAACAAGTTGTCCCCCTAATTGCCACTGGTTTGCAGTACAAGTACTACTGGGGGAAGTTCTCAAATTTTTTGCAACGGCTGTTAATTTCTGTAGTTGCGGTAGTTGTTATTTTGCTTATAACAGTTATTTTCAAGCTTGAGTTTGCTTCAATAGTATTTGTACTAGGGGTAATTAGCGCTTTTTTTTGGCTGTGGTATCCAGTGTTTCAAGCAAGTATGCGGAATTT
>CAXUOL010000339.1:0-7322 GCA_964252435.1 uncultured Nostoc sp. | reverse complement strand
GTTCTCAAGTCAAGTGTTGAAATTTCGGTAACAAACCGTACTAAAACCGAAGCTTCGTGACTAGATTACTCCCCTAGACTAAAATAATAAATAGAAGTAAAACTATTAAGCTACTGAGTCTGGGCACTCAGTTTAGTATAAGCAATATGGGATTCTTCGATTCTGAAATAATTCAGCAAGAAGCAAAACAGCTGTTTGAGGATTATCAAGCGCTGATCAAGCTTGGCAACAGCTACGGCAAATTTGACCGCGATGGCAAAAAGCTATTTATTGAGCAAATGGAAGCCATGATGGATCGGTATCGCATCTTTATGAAGCGCTTCGAGCTATCAGAAGATTTCATGGCACAAATGACAGTAGAACAACTGAAAACACAATTAGGTCAGTTTGGTGTCACCCCGCAACAAATGTTTGACCAAATGCACCTCACTTTAGAACGGATGAAAGCCGAGCTAGAAAAACAGCCCTAACAAAAGTTAGAAGTACAGACGCGATTAATCGCGTCTGTACAGGAGTTAGGAGTTCTCAATAAACTCATAACTCATAACTTATCACTCCTAACTTTAATTTGACTTGGGACGGGAAAACTGGGAAGGTGGCTTGAAGTTTTCGACGGGTACGTTCTTAAGTGCCTTCTCCATAAAATCTTTCCAAATGGGAGCGACCATAACACCACCTGTGGCATGGTCAGCTAATTGTCTGTTGTCATCTCTCCCTACCCAGACAGCAGTTGTCAACTGTGGTACAGTACCAACAAACCAAATATCTTTTTCTGATGATGTTGTTCCCGTTTTTCCGGCGGCTGGACGACCGAGAGCAGCACTTTTACCTGTACCTTCAGTGATTACCGATCGCATCACATCGATAATTGCTGCTGATGCCCAAGGATCGAGAACTCGCTGCGGTTTAGGGGTGTTATCTAGCAATACGTTACCACTACTATCGGTGACACGGGCAATTACAGTTGGTGGAGATTGCCAGCCATAATTAGCAAAAGTCGCATAAGCACTAGCCATTTCCAGAGGTGTGACACCAATTGCTCCAAGTGGTAAGGAAGTCACAGGTTCCATCGGACTCATAATCCCCAAGGTACGACACGTTTCTATGACTCTATTCATGCCTACAGCTTTACCAATCTTGATCACCGGAATGTTGCGCGATTGAGCTAAAGCTCTGCGGATTGGCATAGCTCCGCTAAAACCGCCATCATAATTTCTCGGAAAGTACCAACCGTTACCATCTCGATAGCTAACTGGGGCATCGACGACCGTTGAATCTGGGCCATACTTACCACTAGCAAAAGCAGTATAGTATACAAATGGTTTAAAAGAAGATCCGGGCTGCCGTTGAGATTGAGTTGCACGATTGAATTCACTGGTCTTAGGATCTATACCACCCACTAATGCTTTAATAAAATGTGTGCGCGGATCAATTGCCACTAAGGCCATTTGATTCTTAGATAATCCTTGCCCTAAAAGTGTTTTATGCCACTTAACGACAGTTTCTTCTGCCATGACTTGAAAGTTGGCATCAACTGTAGTTTGCACCCGCATCCCGCCTTTGAGTAGTGTCTCACGCCCAAACTTTTTAGCCAACTCCTGCGCTACGGTA
The DNA here is from genome assembly GCA_964252435.1 of uncultured Nostoc sp. Taxonomy (GTDB): domain Bacteria; phylum Cyanobacteriota; class Cyanobacteriia; order Cyanobacteriales; family Nostocaceae; genus Nostoc. Next base: position 5,711 of record CAXUOL010000339.1, on the reverse strand, counting down.
TTGGTTACATAGGGTAGGGCACTACCTTGAAAGGATTTGATTTTCCCAAGTTTGATTTCTTGCTTGAGGGCATTATCGTATTCTGACTGGTTAATCCAGTTCAAGTCCCGCATCCGTCCCAGCACTTCTTTTTGTTTCTGTTTTGCCTTCTCCATGCTCACAAATGGGCTGAATTCTTCAGGTGCTTGGATCAAACCCGCCATCATTGCCGACTCACCCAAGCTTAAATATTCTGATGACTTATTAAAGTAACTGCGGGCCGCCGTTTGTACACCATAATTGTTATGACCCCAATAAACTTGATTGAGGTACATTTCTAATATTTGGTCTTTAGTGAGAATTTGCTCTAACCGGATTGCTAGCACAGCCTCTGCTAACTTCCGGGTAAAAGCACGCTTGCGAGACAAAAATAAGTTTTTTACCAATTGCATGGTGACAGTAGAGCCACCCTCTTTGACTCCGCCTGCTGCTGCGTTAACTACTACAGCACGCCCAACGCCGACGGGGTTGATACCGTGGTGATCGTAGAAGTGGCTATCTTCACTTGCCAACACTGCCCGTTTTAAATTCGGGGAAATTCTATCTAGGGGTACGACTTCCCGGTTGGCTTCCCCGTGGACACTGGCTAAGAGTTTGCCCTTAACGTCATAAATGTAAGTCGTTTCTGAGGGAAAGAAGTTACGTAGCTGTCTGACATCTGGCAAATTACGGAAACTGATGGCTAAACCAACTAGTCCTCCGGCTACAATGGAACTTGCCAGCATGGTGATTGAGAGGAGAGTACCGCCAGTTACCTGACCGACTCCTTTCAAAAACTCAAAACCTGATGAAGCCCGACGCTGTGGCTGTTTATCTTCAAAAGTCCTAGACGACGACACGGCTATTTCACTTCCTCACTTGTAAATTTAACTGTAATTGATTGGGTGAAGCAAGGCGGTTAGTTTTTTGCAATTATAGTAGTTTGGCAGATGAGAAAGTGGATAAATTGCAAGTGTTTATAACCAACTTAACTTCTAGCGTGCAAAACATAGCTAATAATCAGTCTTTTAGTATGACGCAAGATTTTGCTTGGTTGCGTCGTGGTGTAGTAGAAGTATTCCCACAATCAGATGATGTTAACAGCGAAAGTCTAGAAAGGCTCTTACTAACCACAAACAAACCTTTAAGGGTCAAATTGGGGATTGACCCTACAGGTACTGATATTCATCTTGGTCATAGCATACCAGTACGAAAACTGCGAGGATTTCAAGATGCAGGTCATACAGCAGTTTTAATTATTGGCGATTTTACAGCCCGGATTGGCGATCCAACTGGTAAATCTGAAGTGCGTCGTCAGCTTACAGAAGCAGATGTAGCTAAAAATGCTCAGACTTATTTAGATCAAGTACGTCCTATCTTGGATTTTGACACACCAGGGAGATTAGAGGTGCGTTATAACTCAGAATGGCTCTCTGGTTTAAACTTAGAGAAAATTTTGGAGTTACTCTCCACGATGACGGTGGGGCAGATGTTAGCAAAGGAAGGATTTGCCGATCGCTATAAAAAAGAGAATCCGATTTTTATCCATGAGTTCCTGTACCCGTTAATGCAAGGTTTTGATTCGGTTGCAGTTGAGGCAGATGTGGAATTAGGTGGCACTGACCAGAAATTTAATATTGCTGTCGGCAGAGATTTACAGCGCCATTTTGGTCAAAAGCCCCAATTTGGTATGCTGTTGCCAATTTTGATTGGCACAGATGGCGTGCAAAAAATGTCTAAATCTTTAGGTAATTATATTGGGTTGTCAGAACACCCAGGACAAAAGTATCAAAAGTTGCAAGGAGTTCCCGACCATCTGCTGTCAGAGTATTTTGAACTGTTGACAGATTTACCTTTGGATCAACTGCCAGAAAATCCCCGCGATCGCCAAACACTCTTAGCATGGGAAGTTGTTAAACAGTACCACGGCGAACAAGCAGCCCAAGAGGCAAAAGTTGCAGCCCAAAGCGGTGGTAAGGAAGGTGCAGTTCCAGAATTCTCTCTAGCTGGCGTGCAGCAATTTCCTACTAAGTTAGCGTATATTCTCAATGTCACTGGCTTGTGCAAAAGTACCGGGGAAGGAAAGCGGAAAATTCAAGAGGGTGGAGTGCGCCTAGATGGCGATCGCATCACTGATGCTGATACCACTTTCGATGCTCCTAGTGAATTACAAGGTAAAGTTTTACAAGTTGGAAAAAATAAGTTTGTGCGCTTAGTATCCTAAATTGGGAGTGAGAATGAAAAAACTAATGACAAATGACCAATGACCAATGACAAAATAATTGTGGCTTTGGATGTGCCGGATGAACAAGCTGCGATCGCTCTTATAGATCGGCTACCACAAGTTAGTTTCTGGAAAGTCGGTTTAGAGTTGTTTACCAGCACTGGCCCGAAAATTCTAGAAGTGTTAAAGTCTCGGCAAAAGCGCATTTTCTTAGATTTAAAGTTTGATGATATTCCCAATACCGTTGCTGGTGCCTGCCGGAGTGCAGCTAGATACGGAGTGGATTTACTGACAATTCATGCTACTGCTGGTAGAGATGCCTTGAAAGCGGCAACTGAGGCGGCACAGTCAGGGGCTGCAAAAGCAGGTGTACAGCCACCAAAGTTAATTGCGATTACTCTGCTAACGAGTATTTCTGCTCGGCAGTTGGCATTTGATTTAAAAATACCCCTAGAATTGCCAGAATATGCTCTAGAAATGGCACTGCTGGCTCAAGAATCTGGTTTGGATGGGGTAGTTTGTTCGCCTCAAGAGGTGGCACAGCTACGACTAACTTGTGGAAATGACTTTTTGCTAGTTTGTCCGGGGGTTAGACCAACTTGGGCTGATATTGGCGATCAAAAGCGATCGCTCTCTCCAGCACAAGCCATTAAAGCCGGTGCAGATTATCTAGTTATTGGTCGTCCCATCACCGCTGCTACTGAGCCTGAGTTAGCCTGGAAGAGGATTTCTGAGGAGTTAACCACGGTGGCATGAAGCTAAGAGTCAGTGAGAAACTCAGAGTGCAAGGTGTAAGAGAGAACAATCTTGCCTCTTTGCTCAGTCAGAAAAATTATAGTTTCCTGGTTGCTTGTGGCTTCTGGGTTGTAGTTTCAAATAGCTTTGCTTATCCAGCCTTCTCGATAAACCCCACCCCTAAACCCTCGGTGCTAGCAGAAAAGGAAAATGTCAACAGTGATGCGAGGTCTTTGTGTTCTGAGCAAAATTTACAAACATTAACTATACAGCTACTGCAAAAATTACCTAGTTATACCAATCGCGCTAGTCAACGCGCCCGCCGCCTCAGTAGAAGCAGTCAGGTTTACAGTTATATGTTAGTGGCAGGAAAACCTGAGTTTACTCCTCTGCCCCTTAACCTTGAAGAATATAGTGCAGATGCGTCTAAAAGTGCTGCATCACGAGTTGAGCAAGTTTTCTTTACTACCTTGGAGCGGCAATATATAGGTAAGAAAGTTGTAGAATTACAAGAATTTCACTGGCTATTATTGACTAAAACTAAAAGTGGTTGGCAACTAGTGATGATGTTTTCTCAAGCTGGTTCCTATTCAAAACAGCAGCCACTATCTCCACCACGTGATAGTAGTAACGGTATTGTTGCCCAAGGGGTTAAAGCTTGGTTGCGCGATTGTGAAGCTGGAAGTTTACGTCAATAAAACCTAATTCCAAATCTTCGTCAATTAGGAGAATATTAAATAATGTCTAAAATACTTACTCAAATTCTCTATAAACAGGATTATCACTTGTGGTTAGAAACCACATTGAAACAATTGCAATCAAGAGATTTAGAGTCTCTTGATTGGGATCATTTGATTGAGGAGATTGAAAGATTGGGTAATGAACAGAAGTACAAGTTCGAAAGTTATTTACTGCAACTTCTCAAACATTTGCTTTTGTATCAACATTGGAGCCTCCCTGAATGTAAAAATCATTGGGAAGTGGAAATTGATAATTTTCGGGTGGAACTCAGGAAATTAACTAAATCTAAAAACCTCTACAACTATCTGTTCGCAGTGCTTGAAGAAGTCTACATTGATGCGGTACGACAAGCAAAAAAGAAAAGTGCATTGAATTGTTTTCCGCAAACTTGTCCTTATAGCATTGAGCAAATTTTAGATGTGGATTATTTACCACCATTTGAATTTTGAATTCCGTTTTGCGGTACTAGTACAACACGGCGGAAATAAACCACCCATTCAAAATCAATGAAACGCTTATGCTGTATTAATTTTGAATTTTTAATTTTGAATTCCGCCTTGCGGTACTAGTCCCTTTACATAAAGATAAAAATACATCATCTAATTAGCTTGGATCAGCAAAATTGCACCTGTATCTTTAGGAAGATTTTCAGGAAAAATAGCTAAAAAATAGCTAAAAAAAGTAGACGTTATTTAAAAACTCAGACTGGCTTGAATTTAAGCGTTGTAACTCCCGTTTTTTGGCGATAACATGAGGATAAGTTTATTTCAAGCTTTATCAAACCGCGTTTAGCGTCAGTTTTTTTATGGACATTCAGTTAATAAACATCGGCTTTGGTAACATAGTGTCTGCTAACCGAGTAGTTGCCATTGTCAGTCCAGAGTCTGCCCCGATTAAGCGGATTATTACCGATGCACGGGATAGAGGTCAACTGATTGATGCAACTTACGGTCGTCGCACCAGAGCTGTAATTATCACCGATTCCAGCCACGTAATTCTGTCAGCGATTCAGCCGGAAACGGTAGCGAATCGCTTTGTGATTTCTCGCGATCATCAAACTGTAGATAATTGACTAGCAGTAGATTTTTCCCACTCCTCTTTGTACCGGATCGGTAGTACCATGTGAATTAGACAAATTTTCTGTCACTCTTGCTACAAATTCTTTAGTCACTAGTGGACTAGACCAGGAACACAAGACTAATGAATAATATGTATTGATTGATTCACAGGTTGAAGGGATGATGCCAGTTTTACCCATCCAGAGTAGTGCGACTACCGAAGAATGCTTACATTTAGGCAGGTTAATTGTTTTAACTGGCCCCAGTGGGGTCGGTAAAGGCACTTTAATGCGATCGCTCCTAGAGCGTCATCCACAACTCTATTATTCCGTGTCCGTGACGACTCGTTCTCCCCGTCCAGGGGAAATCGATGGCAAAAATTATTACTTCATCAGCCGCAGTAAGTTTGAGCAATTAGTTACTGAAGGTGAATTTTTAGAATCGGCAGAATTTGCTGGTAACTATTACGGCACTCCCCGTGAAGCTGTACTTAACCAAATTCATGCCGGTAATTTGGTGGTGCTGGAAATTGAACTAGAAGGGGCAAGACAAATTCGTGCTTCCTTCCCCAGTGCCCTGAGCATTTTTATTTTACCGCCTTCCTTTGATGAATTAGAGAAACGAATACGCTCTCGTGCCCAAGATTCTGAAGAAGCGATCGCCCGTCGTCTGCTCCGTGCCCAAGAAGAAATTCAAGCCGCAGATGAATTTGATATTCAAATCGTTAATGACGATTTTGAAACTGCTTTAAATGATATTGAAGGAGTTTTGTTTAAATAAGTTAGGAGTTAAAAGTTAGGAGTTAGGAGTTTAAATTCATAACTCCTAACTCCTAATTTCTAGTAATTAACCAAATAGACCTTGAATTAGTGCCAAATTACTAGTCAAAAAGTAAGCAACTACTGCACCACCAATACCACCAATCAAGAAAGAAC
>CAXUOL010000338.1:0-7330 GCA_964252435.1 uncultured Nostoc sp. | reverse complement strand
CCCATGAAAACGTTGAAGCTGTTCTGCCAATTGGTTACACAGAACAAGTCCAAGGTTATCGAGAATCTGTAGAAAATCCCATTGTTAGATCGAACAATCGATAGATTTAACCTCCTGCGGGGGAATTCAAAACAAAAAATTCCCATAAATGAATTTAAAGAGAAGTTTTTTGTCAGGCTTCTGACTATCAAAACTTTAGAGGATTACATTCTTTCTGTTTTGAGATTTTGTATAAGTTGAATTTTGAAGCAGAGGGAAAGCAACAGTCAGAGTCAATAGTCAAAACCAATATTGACTGTTGACTATTCATTTTTAGAAATATAAAAGTTTTAAGAATAACTTACCAATATGAAAGATGTAGTTGTGTGACTGAAGCTAGTTTAAAAAAGAACTATCCAAAATAGCGTAGGCGTAGCCCGCACTTCGACAAAGCTCAGTGACCATCGTAGACATTGCTACATCGCATATTGAGACTAATTCCGCGCTATAGCTATAGTATTTATCTAAAATTTTATACAACTGGGACTTACGTAAAATATCTCTCAAACTCTGATTTCTCCGCGTCCTTTGCGCCTCTGTGGTTCGTTATTCCGTAACTCGTGCTTAAGTCCTAACAACGACTTACCAAACATCCCTTGAAACGCTAATTCCCGTATATACACTTAATTACATCAAAAATATTACAAAACGTAACTTAATACGATTCAGTTAAAGCCTGATCTTCCTTAAAAAGCAGGGAATTTTCCAGAGCAAAATCTCATTAACACAACACTAATGATATTGAGATTCAAATAAATATTATACTACGTAAGGGTTTGTACAGAGTTGAAACTTATACTGGTGGAATAACGTCTAACTTTGAGTTAAATTAGATTCGTTCCTCGGAATCTGTTGCAAAATGTCAGATTTACCCGATCCATTTCGTGCAAAGTGTATCCTCACCACTTTAAGCAGATTTCTGTTCTCAACTAAAAAACATAACTTTACACAAAGTTTAAATTAGCATAACTCCCCAAATCCCCGATATACATTGGTTTTGGACATTTTTAACTGAAAGCAAAACGTCAATGTAGAAAATTCTGCATAATTCTAATGAATTCAGACGTAATAAAAGTAGAATCACTGAGCTATTTTCATGAAATTCATGAAATTCATGAAATCTGGGGCAGCTACCAGTTAAACAATTAGGTGGGGCGAATGGGGGTTGTGATGCAAACTTCAAAATTGAGTTTCGAGGAATGCAATCTCACTATGACAAGGGATGTGGAAAAACTAGCTCTAGATTGGCAAAAGCGCTTGGCTGTTGAATGTCCAGAGCAAAATGAAGCCGCTAGGCAAAGCATTATTCTCTGGCTGTTGGGATCTGACTCAAAACGGTTCGATCTGTTTAATCCTAAAGAACTCGATATCGCCAAGCAAGCGATGGAATATCGCTGGAGGATTTTACGTCAACGCTACTTGGGGCTGGGGCGAGAACGTGCTTATCGCAACTTGATAACCCGATTGGGGAGTTTAGTAACATTACGGAATAAGATTCAGACTTGGGTTTCCCTCAGCCGCGATCGCCAGCGTAGTGTGATGGATGTATTACAAGAAGTACTCCAAGAATTACTCCAAAACGACAGCCAGATGCAACAGCAAATGGCTGATATTGCCAACTATACAACCGATAGAAGATTGGGAGATGCTCTGCTATTTGCCAGTTTAGAAGAATATTGTCTGCGGCCAGTACGGAATCAACCCCTATTAGCTTACCGATTTGTGAATTATTTGCGTCGCACTCAGCGCGGTGGTTTAACCCAAGTGCCAGGACGTGATTTGGTTCGACTAGTGTCAGAAGAAGTTCTCACAGACGACAGTGACAATCGAGTTAACTTAGTCGATAGTCAGGCGATCGCAGAATATATTGAAGCACAACAACTAGAGGAACAACAGGGGCTGCGCCAGTCAGTACAAAAAGAATTTGAAAATTATTTACAAGAAAATCTCGGCATAGAAGCAGTAGAATGGCTACGGCTGTATCTGCAAGGTAAGTCCCAGGAAGAGATCGCCAAAAAACTGAATAAGCAAACTAAAGAAGTCTACCGTCTGCGAGAAAAAATTAGTTACCATGCTGTACGTGTTTTTGCCCTCAAAGGCAATCCAGAACTTGTAGACAACTGGCTCTCAATTTCCTTGCAAGAACATAACTTGGGATTAACGCAAAACCAATGGCAACAACTTGATGAAAAATTGACTCCTCTAGGGCAACAAATTCTAGACTTGCGGAGAGCGGGTAATTCAATAGAAGCCATAGCCGAACAGTTAAAACTCAAAACCCATCAAGTGCTAGGCGAATGGACGAAAGTCTATCTTGCAGCCCAAGCTTTAAGAACCCAAGAGTAGCCTGTAGTGGAAAATGGAGCATGGGGAAGTGGGGAGTGGGAAGCAGAGAAACAGGGGAAAATAATTAATACTTAATACCCAATGCCCAATCTTCAGTATTATCCCCAGTCCATAATTTAAAATTCATATTTTACTTACATTTACTTAAGTATATATAATTGGAATTTTAACAATCTAACAAAGTATCTTTATTAACCACCTATTGAATTAGAGGCAAAATATAAGTAAACACCAACGAATCAAATCTATGTTGTCTTCAAAGGGCAAACTAAATGATACCGCAGCAAATGGACAGCAAATGCTAACTGCCGCTCAAACTAGGTGGGAGCAAGGAGGCGAAGGCGAACAAATATTCCACCTGATTGATCATCTTTTGTCCTTTGAAGCTTGCCTCTACCACCAAATTTTGCCCTTGAGATTAGAAGACAAAAACCTCTTGCTAGGCATGGTTCATCCACAAGAGAGCGAAGCCTTAGATTACGTTGGTCGCATTTTGTCTTCTATCAATTGCACAATCGTGATTGAGGCGATCGCAGCCGATGCTCACCGCAGAATACTATCAGCCTACCTCAACCATAAGAATACATCCCAGCTAGATGCAAAACTTGTGCATCAGGCAACAGTGGACTCTCCCCCAAGAAATATCCTAGCTACGATTGCTGACACACCTAATCCTTCCTTAGATGCCGACTCGGAATCAAATCAACAACCAATATTGATGGTATTTCAGACACAAAAGCGTCAAAATTCTAGACAACGGGTAGATTTGCCTCCTATCCCAGAGCTAGACCAATCATCTCAAACTACGACGTTCTTGACCCCTATTTTCAGAACTCAACAGGAAGAGAATTCTGAAGCCAGATCATCAAACAATTTACCTATTTTGCCCACACAAGCTTCCGAACTACTGAGTGCGATTGAGTTACTAAAAACACTGCCACCCAAGAAATTACTAAAAGAATTACTAGGGCGAATCTTGACTGGGGGAATTGGTCGGCTGTACTTAGAAAGACAAGCTTATGAAGGCAGAATACTGTGGAGTGACAATGGAGTTTTGCAGTCTGTATTAGACAAACTGCCGCTCTCAGTTTTCCAAGGAGTACTGAATGAATTAAAGCGGTTTGCTTCCTTGCCTATCACCACGGTTGCAGAACCAAAACAGGTAGAAAAGGAATACGTATATCAAAAAAATCGCTTATTATTACGCTTGCGAGTCATGCCGGGAATCTATGGCGAAGAGGCAACACTCCAAGTATTGCGGGGAGCAGCATTAAAATTCTATCAACAACAGCAGTTAACACGTCTAGGCCGCGATGCTTTAGGAATTTCTCAGCAACTAAGCATTAAGTTACATGAACTACAAGAACGACTTTTACTGAATCCCAACCTTGATTCTCAGCAATTAGAGGCTTTAGTTGCCCTGAATCAATTAGTGAAAAATTTAGACCAACAGCTCAAAATACTGGCACTAGATAGCAATCTACCAACAAAGAGTAAATCATCAATCAGTAAGTGAAAACGCTGATTTCGTTCGCATACATAATTGTTATGTTGTAATGGAATCCTAGACTGATAAAGCTTAGAGATTCATTTCTAAATAAATACAAATTTTGCGATCGTATTCTGAGTAAGATTACGGTTTAAACAAACTTAATAGTAGCAAAGTTAGTTTCCCCCTCTTAAATCCTATTGTTGCAAATATTTCATGTTAACTGAGGTTTTTAGTGAACTTTTCCCCTTAATGAGTACAGCCAATCCACAGACATTGGAATGGCTACTCAACGTTGCAATTGAACATGAATACCCATCTGGGCGAGCCGTTGTGATGGAAGATGCCTGGGGTAACGCCGTTTACTTCGTTGTTTCGGGTTGGGTCAAAGTCCGGCGTACCGTCGGGGAAGATTCAGTAGCTCTGGCAATTTTTGGTAAGGGCGATTTTTTTGGAGAAATGGCAATTTTGGATGAATCTCCACGCTCAACCGATGTCATTGCCCTTTCACCAGTGAAGTTGCTTAGTATCTCCAGAGAGCGGTTTATTCAAATATTGTTTAAAGACCCACAGTTACATCACCGAATGTTGCAACTGATGGTGCGGCGATTGCGGCAAATTAACCTGCGCTTACAAATGCGTTCTTCACCACCAGCTGTCAAACTCGCTTATACCCTAGTGACTTTGGGTGAAAGCTATGGTCAGGAATCAGACTTAGGAAGAGAAATTTTTAACATTCCCTTTAAAGATTTAGCAGAGGTGACAGAAATCGGCGTTGAAGAAACCACCAAAATCATGGAAAAACTAGATGAAAAAGGGTGGATAAAAATTGATAACGTCAACAACATCACTTATCTTGTGAACTTCAAACAGTTGATGAACTTGGCTGGCAAAGTGTGATTTCTTCTCTTACGAGACGCTCCGCGTTAAGTGAAGCTATGCCGTTGGCGAAGCCTCTCGAAGAGTGAGAGGTTTAGCCTTGGTTGCGTCGTTGTTCTAGGTGCTGTTGATGCAATTCTGGGAAGTTTTCTAAGTCTTCTATTGTCTGGGGTGCAGGGAATACTTTGTTATTGGGAGATTGGAATCTATCAATGTAAATTTGTAGCGCTTCTTCATCTTCTCTGTGTTCAAGGATATACTGACGTAATTGGACACGGGTTAATGACATAAAATCAGGTTTGCTCATAAATATCTCCATTCCCCGTTGGGGTAAATTACGATTTCAGTTTCTTCCCCTGCCAAAATCACTACATCTTTTGTACGGTGGTCTACAGATACTAAATATATGGGTAAATACATTTTAGTATGTCTATAGCAGAGAATGAAGCAAGTTCTTATTTGTTCTTGTGTAGGCATATTTTAATTAATCTTCATCCTCGGAATTATTCCTCAACTCGCGTAGGTGGTGTATGTTGTCATGGTTTCCCGTTAGCAGCGTGGGTTCTGTGATACTGTTTTCTAGCAATTGCTTCAAATCATCCTCAACATTCTTTTTGGCGATAATCACTGCTGCAAATACGTTTTTTAGAGGTATGCCATTTTTAAGAATAGGGCTAATTGCTAAAGCAGCATTAAAATTTTTACAAGCATTTTCAATGAGTTCTACAATTTTTTGGCTTACTTGATAGGGCTATCGCTGTAATTGGTGACGAGGGATAGGTTAGCGATCAAACTTGGTTCTGACTACCAGCCGCAGCAAATAAAAGTCAAAAGTTAAAAGGCAAATTTGTCATCATGGGAGAAATTACCCATCGATTATTAACTCAGCACGCAAGATGACTGAAGCAACAGCAACTCGCCCCAATAACTATCTTCAAGAAACCGAGCCAACGATTCATTACCTGGTGGCAATGTCCCAACCAGAAACCCATCTGTTTGAGGTTACTTTACACCTTGTCGATTATTCTTCACCGATTCTCGATTTAAAACTGCCAGTGTGGACACCCGGTTCCTATTTAGTCCGGGAATACGCGAAGAATTTACAGGATTTTGAGGCTTTTGCAGAGAATAAGCCTTTAACTTGGCGGAAGCTCGGTAAAAATCACTGGCAGATAGAGAAAATAGGTATTTCAGAATTAACTGTACGTTACCGCATTTTTGCGAATGAGCTATCGGTACGAACAAATCATTTAGATAGTACCCACGGTTATTTTAACGGTGCGGCACTATTTTTTAGAATACCTGGCTGGGATAAGCAACCCATTCGCGTCACCATCGTACCACCACAGCCACAATGGCAGGTAACTACTGCCCTACCACACGTTGGTAAAGAAACGAATACTTTCTTAGCTAGCGATTTTGATACTCTGGTGGATACTCCCTTTGAGATTGGTAGCCATCAATTGTATAAATTTGAGGTATTAGGAAAACCCCATGAATTGGCAATCTGGGGACAAGGTAATTACCAGGCCCAGCAGCTGATTGCTGATATCCAAAAAATTGTTCAAGTAGAAGCGCAGATGTTCGGCGGTTTGCCATATCAACGATATGTATTTCTGCTACATTTATTTAGCCAAGCTTTTGGCGGTTTGGAGCATAAGGACTCTTGCTCGTTAATTTACCAGCGTTTTGGGTTTCGCGCTCAAGATAAGTACGATCGCTTTCTTCAATTAGTTGCACACGAGTTCTTTCACTTGTGGAATGTCAAGCGAATTCGCCCAAAAGCATTAGAGGTTTTTGATTACGACCAAGAAAATTACACACCATCATTATGGTTTTGTGAGGGTACTACTAGTTACTATGACTTGTTAATTCCTTTGCGGGCAGGAATTTATGATGTTCAATCGTATTTGAATAATTTGGGCAAAGAAATTACCAGATATGAAATGACACCGGGGCGCAAGGTACAACCCCTTTCTGAGTCGAGTTTTGATGCTTGGATAAAACTCTATCGCCCGGATGCCAATAGCGGGAATTCCCAAATTTCCTACTATTTAAAGGGAGAAATGGTATCTTTGTTGCTGGATTTACTGATTCGCTCTACTCACAACAATCAGCGCTCTCTCAATGATGTGATGCTGAAAATGTGGCAGCAATTGGGGCAAGATGAAATTGGCTATACCCCAGAACAGTTGCAGGAAGTTATAGAATCTGTAGCAGGAATCGATTTGACTGATTTTTTTAAACGCTACATTGATGGCACTGAGGATTTGCCCTTGAATCAGTATTTAGAACCCTTTGGCTTGCAGTTGGTAGCCGATCAGCAGGAAGAGCCTTACTTGGGTGTGAGAATAAATACAGAGAATGGGCGGGAGATCGTTAAGTTTGTGGAGGCGGGTTCACCTGCACAAATAGGGGGAATTGATGCAGGTGATGAATTATTAGCAATTGATGGGATTAAGATAATGGCGGGTGGCTTAAGCGATCGCCTGAAAGATTACCAACCAAACGATAAAATTGAAGTCGCAGTTTTCCACCAAGACGAACTGCGTACTTATTCCATCATCCTCACCTCAC